>JALYLK010000072.1 GCA_030774275.1 Actinomycetota bacterium | reverse complement strand
TGCGGCGCAGCGAGACGTCCTCGACGATGCCCTGCAGCTCGAGCGTCGGGATCGCAATCGTGTCCCCGACCGCGTACCAGTGCTCGACGAACATCATCGTCCCGGCGATCACGTCCATCAGCACGCGCTGGATCGCGAAGCCCGCGAGAATGATCACGAACGACGCGCCGGCGAGCGTCGTGAGCTTGTTCAAGCCCCCGGTCAGCTGCGCAGCCGAGAGAACGACCGCAACGGCGAAGGCGGCGTAAGCGATCGCGGCGCGGATCACCGCGACCGTGGTCTCCCGGCGCTTCACGTTCGCGATCCGCAGGTCGACGGTCGCCGCGGCAGCCTCCGTGTGACGGTCGTGCCAGAGAAGCACCTTGCGCGCGACGTAAGCCGCCCCGCGCGAGATCAGCCAGGCAGCGGCGAACAGGCAGGCGACGGTGAGCAGATGCAGCATGTCGAGCATCGTTTCGTCAAGGTAGTGGACACCCCCAACCCCACCGCAAGCGCTTTCTCCACATTCTTACCTCGACTTAACGTTGGCCCAACGCGACGAAGAGATGTGGCGTGAACTCGCACAAACCCTCGACGGCCGACTGATCGTGCTCGAGCCGATGCAAGAGGAGCACCGGGAGGCGTTGCGCGCGGCCGCGACCGACCCGGCGATCTGGCGCTGGATGCAGCTCGACGGAAGCAAGGCGGACGGCTTCGACCGCTGGTTCGAGCACGCGTTGCGCGAAGCCAGGGCGGAGCGTGAGGCGCCCTTCGCGACCACCGAACGAGACGGCGGCCGAATGCTCGGCAGCACGCGTTTCATGTCCCTCCGTCCCGAGCATCGTGGCGTCGAGATCGGCAACACCTGGCTGGCGCGGCCGGCCTGGTCGAGCGGCGCGAATGTGGAGGCGAAGCTCCTGATGCTGAAACTCGCGTTCGAACGGGCCGGTGCGATGCGGGTCGAATTCAAGACCGACGCAAGGAACCTGGAGTCGCGGCGCGCGCTAGACGCCTTACCTGCAACCTTCGAGGGGATTTTTCGGAAGCACATGTTGATCCATGCCGGGATTCGGGATTCCGCCTATTACGCGATCACAGACGACGACTGGCCGGAGGTGAAGGCCAACCTCGAACGCCGCCTGGCGGCTCACCGCTAGCATCCGCCGCATTTCGAGCGGGGACTTCGTACACGAGGAACGCGTCCGCTTCCGCGACCTCGATCCAATGGGTCACGTCAACAACGCGGTTTTTTTGACCTACATTGAGCAGGCGCGCGTTGCCTTCCTCGCCGAGGTCGGGGCCGCCACCGGACTCGAAGACATGAACATGATCGTCGCCCGCGTCGAGATCGACTTCAAAGCCCCGGTGCGCCTGGGTCAGGAGGTCGAGGTTTCGGTGCGAGCCAGCCGGTTCGGCACCAAGAGCTTCGACCTGAACTACGAGCTGCGGGTGGACGGAGAGCTCGTCGCCCAGGCCAAGAGCGTGCAGGTCGCCTATGACTACGACCGCCGTGAACCGGTCCCGCTGCCGGCTGACTGGCGCGAGAAGCTGACCGCGATCGCCGCATGAGGCATCGCTCCCGATGAGCACCTTCGAGCGGCACAAGCTCGGGAACGGTCTGCGCGTCCTACTCGCGCCGATGCCGCAGGCGACCTCGGTCACCTGCATGATCATGCTCGCCGCCGGCTCTCGGTACGAGACGCGCGAGACGAACGGGATCGCGCACTTCTCCGAGCACATGTTCTTCAAGGGAACCGAGCGCCGCCCGACCGCCCGGGACATCGGCACAGAGGTCGACGGAATCGGCGGCGAGTTCAACGCCTTCACGGGCAAGGAGTACACGGGCTACTACGTGAAGTGCGCGGCCGAGTTTCGGGACACCGCGCTCGACGTGCTGGTCGACATGCTCCGCAACTCGAAGTTCGCCGAGGACGAGATCGAGCGCGAGAAGGGCGTGATTGTCGAGGAGATGAACATGTACTACGACACGCCGCGCGACTTCATCGGCGGCGTGTACGAGGAGCTTCTCTACGGCGACCAGCCGCTCGGGTGGGACATCATCGGGCGCAAGGAGACGATCCGCGCAGCCGATCGAGACACCTTCCTCGGCTACACGGGGCGCTGGTACAAGCCGGAGCGAATGGTCGTCGGGCTCGGGGGCAACGTCGGCGACGACGCCGTGGCCAAGATCGAGGAGTTGCTCGGCGACCTGCCCGCGGCCGACACCGGCGAGCCTGCACACGCCGAGGTCCAGGCCAACGGGCCGCGCGTGAAGATCCACCACAAGCAGTCCGACCAGGCGCACGTCTGCCTTGGCGTACCGAGCTACCCGGTGGCTCATCCCGATCGCTACTCGCTGCAGTTGCTCGCCACGGTGCTCGGCACGGGCATGTCGTCACGCCTCTTCACCGAAGTGCGAGAGAGGCGCGGCCTCGCCTACTACGTGTTCGGAATCAACCACAGCTACACCGACGCCGGCTCCCTCTACTCGCAAGCCGGGGTCGACATCAACCGTGCCGACGAAGCGGTCGAGACGATCGTCCGCGAACTGCAGCGAATCGTCGACGAGCCGGTTGGTTCCGCCGAGCTCGAGAAGTCGCGCAACCTCGCCAAGGGGCGGTTCCTGCTCCAGCTCGAGAACCCGCAGGGGATGATCATGTTCGGCTTGCGCCGGGAGGTGCTCGAGGGCGAGGCGGTCGAGCCGCTAGAGGTTCAGGAAGGCCTCGACGCCGTCACGGCCGAGGACATCCAGCGTGTCGCGCAGGCCGTGATCGGCGGCCACGGGCTCAATCTCGCGCTGATCGGCCCGTTCGACGAGGCCGAGAAGTTCGAAGCCTTGCTCGCGTAGCGCAAGAACTCCAGCACTAGTCCCGCTGCGAATGCGAGAGGTGTCTCCACGGCCGGGGCGGACTTGGCCCTTGAAAAGTGCAGTGATCAGCGCAAGACTGGAGCCGTTACTTCGATGGACCGGGACTGCGGCTGCGGCATGGCGTGGCTCGGCATGGCGTAAAAGGGGAGGCACTTATGTTCGGATGGACCAGGATCGTCACGCTCGCAGCGGTCGTAGCGGTGCTGGCGATGGCGACAGGGGTAGCGGGAGCCACCTCGAAGTCAGGAAGCGTTTCAGGAGCCGGCTCCCACCTGACAGGCGCGGGACAGATCACCGGCTCTGCGGCGACCCGCGCGGCGCTGCTGAAGGCAGCGAACCTGCGGACCCGGGCCGGGGCAGCGCGATACCTCCGCTCGATCGGACTCAAGCCGAGCCACCTCGTGATCCAGCGAGGGATTCGGAACTATGCAGGCGCGAACTGCCCGGGGAAGGGTTGGTCGTGCACATCGACGGCTCATCCGGTCGTCCAGATCGCCGCGGCTGGGGGCTTCAACACCTTCCAGTGCGCAACCGCGAGCTGCGCGGTCGTTCAGGTCTCGGCCCCGGCGGCTAAACCGAGCCCCAACCCGAACACGGCGTCGTGCATCAAGACGACCGGGCTGAACCAGTCGTGTTCGATCACCCAGAACAGCACGACCGCGAAAAACGTCGCGATCGTCGTCGAAAACACCGCCAAGATGTCGGGCCTGACGCAGACGGCCTTGGCCACAGCTCAGATCACGCAGACGGCGACTAGCTCGGGGGCGAACACTGCGTGTGTCAACCAGAACATCAGCGTCGACGGCTCGAATGGGATTGCCAAGAAGGGCACTCCGGTCAAGGTGGACCTGGACGCCCATCAATCGATTTCGATTACTCAGGACTCGGCGACCGGTGCCAACACTGTGGGAAACGCGACGCCAGCGGGAGCCTGCGATGAAACGAATCCGCTCATGCAAAGTCAGATACTGACTTCGGGCGTAACGGGTTCGGCGTCGATCATCCAGAACGAAAACGCTGTGGCCAGCAACCCGGCTTCGTGCCTCGACAGCGGGCCCAACGTTTGCCTCGACATCAAGCAGAACCGGAGCTTTGGGTTCGTCGGAAGCGCCACCGGTGTGAACAAGTCTGCATTCATCCAGACCAACAGGCTGACCGCGATCGCGAGCACCACGCCGACCGGACCGGTAAGCCAAACCCAGAGCTCCCCGAACGGCGGCTTGCTGGCCACCGTAAATCAGTTCAGCCATGCCCTGTCGACGAGCGCCGCAACTCAGACCGAGACGCAGTGCGAGCACGCTCAGATCTCCGGTGCTCCGGATACGACTAATTGCGTTACGACAGCGCCTCAAGTGACTCCGCTGTCGCAAGTGCAGTACGGGCCGATCCGGAAGGGTGCAGGCCCCTCGACCCAAGGCGACAACTCCGGTGACACGTTCACGGTCACCCAGAGCTCGACGCAGAAGAACGACACGGGTAGCAACCAGACGAACACGGTGCGGGCCGACTGCAGCACGTCGGGGAATTGCACCGTGACCCAAACGACGAGCGTCGACGGACAGACGACGACGAATACTCAGAGCGGGCAGAACGTCGACACAAGCATCAACTGCACGGGCTCAGCCTGCACGGCACCGCCCCCCGGCATCACGTTCGACGGTTCGCCGGCAACTGCAGCGCCGCCGTCGACCCTAGGTACGTACGCAATGACGGCATTCGGGCCTGATTCGCAGCCGAGCTGCCCCAACGAAGGATCAACCGTGACGGGCGTGAACGACCCAGCGGGAACGATCGGCTTCACGCCGGCGTTGCAGCACGACCAGGCGACCGGCCCGTGCTGGGCCACGTGGAGCCACGGGTATACCGGCGATGTCTACGACACGCTCGCTGCGTTCGACCCGACCCAGGTCACGATCACTCTTCCGTCCGGAACGAATGCCTTCTATTTCTACGCGGAGCCGAATCAGTTCCAGGTTCTCACGATCACGGCGACGGCGCAGAACGGCACGACCTCCGGGCCGGTCTCGGTGGATGGGAACGGCGGAGCCCAATACTTCGGCTTCTACGGCACCGGCGGTGTGCAGCTGGCATCGATCACGGTCACGACCTCAGATACCTCGGGATTCGCGGTCGGCGAGTTCGGGATATCAGTGGCGCCGCCAGTCATCCTCTGACGCAACTACACCGTGGAGGGGCCGGCC
>JALYLK010000071.1 GCA_030774275.1 Actinomycetota bacterium | reverse complement strand
CTGGAAGTCGTCGGCGAGGTTCCCAAGGGCGAATCCGGGACGACGATCTCGTACATGCCCGACGCCGAGATCTTCGAGGAGCTCGAGTTGTCCACGGACACTCTCGTGCAGCGTCTCCGCGAAACGGCGTTCCTCACGCGTGGGCTGCGCATCGTCCTCACCGACGAGCGCGCCGGCGGCGAGACCCAGGAGTTCCTGTATGAGGGCGGCATCCGCGACTTCGTCGGCTACATCAACGAGTCGAAGGACACCGTTCACAAGCACGTGGTCTATTTCGAAGGTGCCAACGACGAGGGCCAGGTCGAGATCGCGATGCAGTGGAACACGAAATACGTCGAGTCCGTGTTCTCGTTCGCCAACAACATCAACACCCACGAAGGCGGCACGCACCTCTCGGGTTTCAACGCGGCCCTGACTCGCACGTTGAACAAGTACGCCCGCGACAAAGGACTGCTCAAGGAAAAGGACGACAACTTCGAGGGCGAGGACGTGCGCGAAGGCCTCGCGGCGGTGATCTCCGTGAAGCTGCAGGAGCCGCAGTTCGAGGGCCAGACGAAGACCAAGCTCGGGAACCCGTGGATCCGCGGTTTCGTCGAGCAGACTGTCAACGCCCGCCTGGCCGAGTTCCTCGAGGAGAACCCGACCGACGCGAAACAGATCATCCTCAAGGCGATCTCAGCCGCTCGCGCGCGCCAGGCTGCGCGCAAAGCTCGCGAGTTGACGCGTCGCAAGGGCGCCTTCGGCGGCGGGATGGCTAAGAAGTTCGCCGATTGCCAGATCCGAGACCCGGAGCTGACCGAGCTGTTCATCGTCGAGGGCGATTCAGCCGGGGGCTCCGCCAAGCAGGCGCGGGACAAGTCGAACCAGGCGATCCTGCCGCTCCGCGGGAAGATCATCAACAGCGAAAAGAACCGGATCGGGAAGGTGCTCTCGAACACCGAGATTCAGTCGCTCGTCCAGGTGATCGGGACAGGGATCGGCGAGGAGTTCGACCTCGCGAAGCTTCGTTACAACCGGATCATCGTCATGACTGACGCCGACGTGGACGGCGCGCACATTCGCACGCTGATCCTGACCTTCCTCTACCGGCACATGCCGGAGCTCTTCGACCGCGGCCATGTCTACATCGCGGTGCCGCCGCTCTACCTCGCGAAGATCGGCGGACGCGAGACGTACCTGATCAAGGACGTCCAGCTGGAGGAGCTGCTCGTTCGCGAGAAGTTCCCGGAGCTCGACATCAAGTCGCGCGAAGGCGCGCAGGTCAAGCTGACCGAGACGCGCTACGGGCGCTTCCAGCGCGCGCTGACCGAGTTCGAAGGCTGGTCGGCTCGACTCCGTTCGGACTTCGGCGCTCAACCCGCCGACTTTGTGATCGCGCACCGGCTCGTCGAGAGTGACGCAGCCGTTCCGGAGGACGTGGCCAAGCTGCTCGAGAAGGCGCCGGACAACGGCTATGCCTTCTCGATCCTGTCGTCGGACCCCGACCGCGTGCGGGTCAAGATGATCGAGGTCGAGACGAGCGCCGCCACCGACATCGCGGTCCCGAAAGAGCTTCTCTCATCGCCGATCTACGAGCACGTACGCCGTACCTACGGGCGCCTGGCCGAGATCGCCGGCGGGTTGCCGCCGTTCACGCTCGGCCTGGGCAAGAAGCGCGCCGAGGCGGAGACGTTCGAAGAGTTGCGCGACGAGGCGATCAATCTCGCCAAGGAAGGCGTTCAGATCAGCCGCTTCAAGGGACTCGGCGAGATGAATCACGGCCAGCTCTGGGAGACGACGATGGACCCAACCCGGCGCGTCCTGATTCGCGTCGACGTCGAGGATGCTTCCGCCGCCGATCTCTGGTTCTCGCGTCTGATGGGTGACCAGGTCGAGCCGCGACGCGATTTCATCGAGCAGAACGCGACCGACGTGAGGTTCCTGGATGTCTGACCTGCTCCCGGACGGGCTGTCCGGGGGGCGAATCGAAACTCGGGAGCTCGACCAGGAGATGCGGTCGAGCTTTCTCGACTACGCGATGTCGGTCATCGTCAGCCGCGCGCTACCGGATGTTCGCGATGGTCTGAAGCCGGTTCACCGCCGCGTCCTCTACGGCATGTACGAGGACGGCCTCCAGCCCGGGCGGCCCTACAAGAAGTCCGCTGCGACGGTCGGCACGGTGATGAGCCGGTACCACCCACACGGCGACTCGGCGATCTACGACACGCTCGTCCGGATGGCGCAGCCGTTCTCGCTGCGCTACCCGCTCGTCGACGGTCAGGGCAACTTCGGCTCGATCGACGGCGACCCGGCGGCCGCGATGCGCTACTCGGAGGCACGGCTCTCCCGCATCGCCACCGAGTTGCTGCGGGACATCGACGCCGCCACCGTCGACTTCGAGCCGAACTACGACGAGTCGCGCCGGCAGCCGAGCGTCCTTCCCTCGCGCTTCCCGAATCTGCTCGTCAACGGCTCAGCCGGCATCGCCGTCGGGATGGCTACCAACATCCCGCCCCACAACCTCGGCGAGGCGATCGACGGAATCGTCGCGATGATCGACGACCCGGAGATCGACGTCGAGCGGCTGTCGCGCCACGTCAAGGGACCGGACTTCCCAACCGGCGGTTACATCGTCGGGCGTTCCGGGATCCGCGACGCTTACCGCTCTGGTCGCGGCCGGATCGTCATGCGCGCGCGCGCCCACATCGAGGAGCTGCGCGGGGGCAAGAACGCGATCATCGTCACCGAGCGGCCCTACGGCGTGAAAAAGGGCGGCGAGGGCGGCGTGATCGAAAAGATCGCCGAGCTCGTCGAGAGCAAGGTCCTGACCGAGATCCCGATGACGGATGACGCCCTCGCCGATCACTCGGACAAGGACGGAATGCGGATCTACATCGAGCTGAAACGCGAGGCGGTGCCCCAGGTCGCGCTGAACAAGCTCTTCAAGCACACGCTGCTTCAGTCCTCGTTCGGCTACAACGCCGTCGCGCTCGTGGGCGGCGTCCCGAAGACGCTCTCGCTGCTCGAGCTGATCCGGCACTACCTCGACTTCCAGCGTGAGGTCGTCACCCGGCGGTCGAAGTACGAGCTTCGCAAGGCCGAGGACCGCGCCCACGTCCTCCAGGGCTACCTCACCGCGCTCGACAACCTCGACGCTGTGATCGCGATGATCCGTAGCGCGGCGGACACGGACACCGCGCGCGACGGGCTGATGAATCAATTCAGCCTGTCCGAGATTCAGGCCCAGGCCATTCTCGATCTCCGGCTCGCCCGCTTGACCGGGCTGGCTCGAAAGGAGATCGAGGACGAGTTCAACGACGTCCAGGAGCGGATCGCAGAGCTGCGCGCCCTCCTCGGCGACCAGTCCCGGATCGACGGTTTGATCAAGGAAGAGCTGGTCGAGATCAAGCAGATCTACGGCAAGAACGACAGTCGGCGTACCGAGATCGTGGCCGCCGAGGACGAGCTCGAGCTCGAGGACCTGATCGCGGAAGAGGACATGGTGATCGCGATCACACGCTCGAACTACATCAAGCGCCTGCCGGTCACGACCTATCGCGAGCAGAAGCGTGGTGGCCAGGGCGTGATGGGAATGGACCTCAAGGACGACGACTACATCGAGCACCTCTTCGTCGCCTCCACGCACGACTACGTCCTCTTCTTCACCAACGTCGGCAAGGTCTATCGGCTGAAGGTGCACGAGCTACCACTCGGCTCACGCCAGTCGAAGGGTCGCGCCATCCAGAACCTCTTGCCGTTCCGCGCGGGTGAGCAGGTGCGGGCCGTCATTCAGACCCGCGACTTCGAGGAGGCGAAATACCTCGTCTTTGCGACGAAGAAGGGAATCGTCAAGAAGACCGAGCTGGCTGCCTACAACACCCCGCTGAAGGCCGACGGAATCATCGCGATCAAGATGCGCGACGAAGACGAACTCGTCTCCGTCCATCTTTCCACGGGTGAGGACGACGTTCTGATGGTGTCGCGGATGGGCCAGGCGATCCGCTTCAGCGAGAAAGAGGCGCGCCCGATGGGCCGGGACACGGGCGGCGTGAAGGGCATGGGCCTGCGTAAAGGGGACGAGGTGATCTCCTCCGACGTCGTCGGGGTCAACGAGGGCGACCTGCTCGTGGTGACCGAGAATGGCTACGGCAAGCGGACCAAGCTGGCCGACTATCCACGCAAGGGCCGCGGCGGGCTTGGCGTCAAGACGGCGCACCTCGTCGAAGGTAAGGGCCGCCTCGTCGGCGCGCGCGTTGTCCGCGATGGTTACCAGGTGATGCTGATCTCGACCGGCGGCACGATGATCAAGATGCCGGTCGACGACATCAAACGGAGCGGCCGCTCCACCCAGGGCGTGATCGTGATGCGGTTCAAGAGTGACGACGA
>JALYLK010000070.1 GCA_030774275.1 Actinomycetota bacterium | reverse complement strand
ACGTCGCCTCCCACGCCGTCGGCGGATACGAACTTCAACATGGTCACCGGCGACTCGGGCTCCCCGAAGAACACGCCCGCTCCGTGGGTTCCGTGGGCGCGCGCCGGATGTGACGTCGGCAACGTCTCGACGGCGAATGCGGTGCTCGAGAACAACAACGCGATCACCTTCGCTGCCGGGCCGACGACGCTCGCTGCAGCAGCCTCAATCGGCGACACCATCATCAAGGTTGGAAGTGTCACCGGCTTCACGGCGGGCATGGCGATCACGATCGACACGGGCGCGAATGCCGAGCCGGCCACGATCATGACGGTCGGAACCTCTGGCGCCGGTGGAACCGGAATCACGCTGACCGGGCCGCTGGCAAACAATCACGCGAGCGGCGTTCCGATGTACGGGCCGACAGCAACCGATCCGACCGGCGACATGACGAAGGTCTTCGGCGCGGGCTCGCCTGAGTGGCAAGAGGGCCGGGACTCGCAGATCGCGCCGTTCGCGAGCGCCGAGCGAGCGAAGGCGCTGACCGACTTCGTCGGAATCACGATCCACTGCGGAGTCAACGGCGGGATCTGCAACAACAGCCCGCATGCAAAGCCGGACGTGCTCCCCGACGAGCCCGGCGGCTACAACGGCCTCGGTCTCTTCGGCGCCCTCTACGTCAACCCGGCGATCACAGGCGGTAGCGCTGTCGTCAACGACACCGCCGGCGACCCGATCACAGACCCGTTCGGCCACCCCGGCTTCCCAGGATTCGACGGGATGCCGGCCAACGTGACCCTCGGCTACGTCGCCCAGATGCAGGAGGCCGGCGTCCCGGTCACGTTCGGATACATCTCGGATGCGCACGACAACCACAAAAACGCGTTCCCGGCTCCGCCCGACCCGAACGGCGTCTTCCCGCGCGCGTCCGGCCCTGGCGAGTCAGACTACGTCGCGACTCTGAAGTCGTACGACGACGCGTTCGCGGCGTTCTTCGACCGACTGAAGAAGGACGGCATCAACCAGCACAACACGCTGTTCGTGGTTACCGCCGACGAGAACGACCACTTCGCCGGCGGCGTCTCGAACGACGGCACCTGGAGCCACACGTACTGCAACCTCGACACGTCGACGTCGTGTCCGACGAACCAGATCGGCGAAGTCAACGCAAACCTACGCTCGCTGCTGCCGTCGCCGACCACCCAGCCGGCGTTCTCGGTCCACAGCGACTCGGCTCCGACGGTCTACGTGAACGGCAATCCGGCGCCCACGAATCCGGCCTTGCGGCAGCTCGAGCGTGACACCGCGGCCGCGCAGGCGCTCGACCCGTACGTGAGCACTCAGAAGACGCCGATCGCCCTCTACCTGGCCGACAAGGTCGGGGAGAAGGCGTTGCACATGCAGACGGCCGATCCGCAGCGGACGTCGTCATTCACCCTGTTCGCCAATCCCGACTACTTCCTGACGGCGGGGACCGCAGCCGGTCAGCCGGCGGGAACACCGTCGAAATTCAACTGCCCGAACTCGGCCAACCAGGCATTCGTCTGCGTCGACTACCACTTCGCGTGGAGCCACGGCGACGCGACGGACGACATAGGCCGGACCTGGCTCGGAGTTGCAGGGCCAGGCGTCAGACAGCTCGGCCAGACGAGCAGCATCTGGACCGACCACACGGACATCCAGCCGACGATGCTCGCCCTCGCGGGTCTGAGTGACGACTACACCCCGGACGGCCGGGTGATCTCGCAGGTCCTGACGAACGGCGCGCTCAGCCAAGCGATGCGCGAGCACGAAGCTGCGCTGACGCAGCTTGGGACCGTCTACAAGGAGATCAACGCCCCGTTCGGCCCGCTCTCGTTCGACGTCCTCAACGCGTCGACGAGGGCACTCTCGAGCGGCACGTCGCTCGACGACAGCACCTATTCGGCGATCAGCAGCCGGATCACGTCGCTGACGAACGATCGGGACGCGTTGGCCGCGCAGATGCGCGACGTGCTCAACAACGCCGCGTTCGGCGGGCCGGTACCGACCACGAGCCAGATCTACGACCTCGCGAATCAGGGGAACACTGTCCTGATGAGGGCGAATCAGCTCGGAGTGGGTTACTCGCCGTAGCCGGCTCGTAACCGTTCGACCTCGGCCCCGGTGAGCTCGCGAGACTCGCCGGGGCCGAGCCCTTTCAGGGTCAGCCCGGCATAGCGGCTGCGGTGAAGCCGGACGACCGGATGCCCGACCGCGGCCAGCATTCGCTTAACCTGGTGCTTGCGGCCCTCGTGGATCGCAAGCTCGATGCGTGACGGGCCAAGCCGTGTGGCGTGCGCCGGTGCGGTCGGCCCGTCGTCCAGCTCGACCCCGCGCTCGAGCTGCCGGAGCGCTTCGTCGCTTGGCTCGCCCTCGACCTCGGCCTCGTAGACCTTCTCCACCTCGTAGCGCGGGTGCGCGAGCCGGTGAGCGAGATCGCCGTCGTTTGTGAGGAGCAGAGCGCCGGTCGTGTCGGCGTCGAGCCGCCCGACCGGGACGAGGCGCGCCTTGTAGTCCGAAACCAGCTCGACGACGGTGGGACGGCCTTGCGGATCGCTCGCGGTCGTGACGACCCCCGCCGGCTTGTGGAGCAGCACGTACCCGAGCGGCTGCCGCGCCAGCGGCCGGCCGTCGAGCTCGACCCGGTCACGCTTCGCCACGAAGGTGTTCAGCTCGCCCGGTTCGCCGTTGACCGTGACGCGGCCGGCCTTGATCAGCTCGTCGGCCTTGCGCCGCGAAGCCACGCCGGCCCGGGCGAGGTAGGCGTTCAGGCGCACGGCCGAATTGTCCCTTCCCGTGTCGCTTCTCTGATTGCCACTTCCCGTGTCGCCTCTCGGATT
>JALYLK010000069.1 GCA_030774275.1 Actinomycetota bacterium | reverse complement strand
GCTGGGCGAAGGCACCTTCGACCAGTTCCTGCCCCCGCTCATCGAGTCGCGCTCGAAGAACTACCTGACGATGGCGCTCGAAGAGGTCGCGGAGGGCAAGATCAAGTACGCCTACCGAAAGTAGGGGAACGTGGGCATAGGGGAACCCAGGGTTCCCTATGAGACCCTCCTTCTTGGTGGCGACTCATAAACGACGGTGAGCTCCCGTCGGGCAGAGCCCGGCTCCGCCTGCAGCCGCCCCACACGTCTGGGCGCAAGAACCTTGTAACAGACTGTCACTTGCAGTTTCGGCCCCAGTAAGCGGCTCCACTGCTGCGAAACCCTCTCCGGCGGCCGTGTTCTTCTTTGCAACAGACTGTTACTTGATCGGCACGCAGCCACTGAAGAACCAGAACGGAGGGAGCCGAGGCTCCCTCGCGTCCGGCGGCTCTTCTACTTGACGGTGAAGTAGCCGAACATCTGGGGCTCGTGCACGGAGCAGTAGTACTTCCACTTGCCGGCCTTGAGGGTGAGCGTCATCGTTTTCGAGCCGGTGAAGCTCGTCCCGCTCAGGTGCTTCTCGACCTTCACGCCTGTTTCTTTCTCGAGCGTGAAGTTATGGAGCGAAGACTTGTCCGAGATCACGAATTTGTACGTGCCCACCTTCAGTGATCTGACCTTCACTCCGGCCTTTGTCAGCTTGATCGTGTAGCCGGGCCCGACGGTTCCAACCAGCTTTGGCGTCGACTGCGCCTCACTGAACGCCGCTCCGGCGACGGCGAGCCCAGTCGCCGCCACTACGAGTATTGCGAGAAGTCGTCGAGACATCGCTCTCCTTGTCTGTCGCGGATGGACCCTCCCCATACGGTGGCGTGCCCGGTTCGGTTTCCGGCCCTGGGCTTGGCCTGTGGTGGGGCTGCGGGCAAAATGACTGGGTGGCCCGCATTGTCCTGGGAGTGACCGGCGGGATCGCCGCGTACAAGGCGGCCGAGCTCGCACGGCTACTCGTTAAAGCCGGGCACGAGGTGACGCCGATCCTCACCGCCGAGGCCGAGACATTCGTAACCGCGAAGACGTTCGAGGCGCTCGCCCGCCGCGAGGTTCCGCGGGAGCTGTATCCGCATCTCGTGAGCGGGGACGTGCTCGTGATCGCGCCGCTGTCGGCGAACACCCTCGCCAAGCTCGCCCATGGGCTTGCCGACAGCGTGCTGACCCAAGCTGCGCTCGCCTTCGAGGGGCCAGTTCTCGCGGCGCCGGCAATGAACCCGCGCATGTGGGCGCACCCTGCGACCCGCGAGAACATCGCGAGGCTGCGCGAGCGAGGGGTCGTGCTCGTCGGTCCCGACGAGGGTGAGATGGCAGAAGGCGAGTGGGGCGTGGGGCGGATGAGCGAGCCCGAGGAGATCTTCCAGCGCGTCGAGGCCGTCATCGAGCGGCGTGGGCAACTCGCCGGCAAGCGTGTTCTGGTCAGCGCGGGCGGCACACGCGAGCCGCTCGACGCCGTGCGCTACCTCGGCAACCGCTCGTCTGGCCGCATGGGCGTCGCTCTGGCGAAGGAGGCGCGCCTCCGCGGGGCCGAAGTGACGCTGGTCGCCGCGAATCTCACGGTCGCCGCTCCCGGCAAGGTCGAGCTCGTCCCGGCGCCGACAGCAGAGCAGCTCGAGCACGAGGTGCTCGCCCGGGCGGACGCCGATGTCGTGATCATGTCCGCAGCGGTGGCCGATTACCGGCCTACGGAAGCGAGCGCGGAGAAGAGACCCAAGGACAATCGGTCCTGGACGGTGACCCTCGAGCCGACGAACGACGTACTCGCGGAGCTCGGCGCCAGAAGGCGCCCGGGACAGCTGCTGGTCGGCTTTGCTGCCGACCGCGGCGAGCGCGGCCTCACGCGGGCGCGCGAGAAGCTAGTCGCCAAGAACTCCGACCTGATCGTCTTCAACGACGTCTCAAGAGATGACATCGGGTTCGACGCCCGCGAGAACGAGGTCGTCGTCGTAACGGCGGCCGGCGAGCGCCGAATCCAGAAGGCCCCGAAAGAGCGAATCGCAAGCGAGATCCTCGATGAGATCGTGAAGCTCGTGCCGGAGACGTGATGGACGACCCCCTGCGAAGCGCCGCGACGCGGATCGGACCGGACGAGTCGGTTCGTCGCATCGTCGCGAACGTCGGCGGCGTCGTCCATGCGCCGGACGAGACGCTCCAGCTGACCGTCCTCTGCCTGCTCGCTGAAGGCCACTTGATCATCGAGGACCTGCCGGGAGTGGGGAAGACGACGCTCGCGAAGGCGCTGGCGCGCTCGATCGACTGCAGCTTCTCTCGCCTGCAGTTCACGCCTGACCTGCTCCCCTCGGACGTGACCGGCGTCAATGTCTTCAACCAGCGCTCCAACGAGTTCGAGTTCCGGCCCGGCCCCGTCTTCACAAACCTCCTGCTCGTCGACGAGATCAACCGGGCGTCGCCCAAGACGCAGGCCGCGCTGCTCGAGTGCATGCAGGAGGACCAGGTCACTGTCGACGGCCACTCCTACGAGCTCGTGCGGCCCTTCATGGTGCTGGCGACCCAGAATCCGGTCGAGTACGAGGGGACGTATCCGCTGCCCGAGGCGCAGCTCGACCGCTTCACGATGCGGCTCGCGATCGGCTATCCGCCGCTTTCGGACGAAGCCCGCATGCTCACGGAACAGACGGTCGACCCGCCGCTCGAGACGCTCGAGGCCGTCGCCACGGGCGGCGAGGTGCTCGAGCTGATGGAGCAGGCTCGCGCGATCTTCGTCGAGGAGAGCCTCAACCGCTACGTGGTCGCGCTTCTGCGTCAGACGCGGCAGGACGAGCGTCTTTACGTGGGGGCGAGCCCCCGGGCCGGGATCGCACTGCTCAGGGTCGCGAAAGCGAGGGCGCTGGCGGCCGGCCGTGAGTTCGTCGAGCCCGACGACGTGAAGGCAGTTGCCGAGCCGGTACTGGCGCACCGCTTGATGCTTGCGCCGGAGGCTCGCTCCGGGGGCGTCACGCCCGGCGAGCTCGTCCGCGACGCCCTGGAACGCACGCCGGTTCCCGTATGACCCGTCGAGGCCGCGCGCTGCTCGGCCTCGGTCTGCTGACCTACGTCGCCGCGCGCGCATTCGGCTCGAAGCCGCTGTACCCCGTTGCGCTGGGACTCCTGTTCATCCTGGTGGTCGCCTGGCTCTGGGTCCGCCTCGGGCAAGGGCCGATGCGCCTCCATCGGGCAATCGGCGACGAGGTGCGCTTCGAGGGCGACGACGTCGAGGTCGAGCTTCGCCTCGAGCACAGTGCGCGCGTGCCCCCGGCGTCGCTCGTCCTCGTGGAGAAGATCTCGGGGCTGGGCGAGCACAGGACTGCGCTCGAGTCGAAGCGCGGCCGTTACACGCTTTCCCGCGTACGCCGGGGCCGCTACCTCTTTCTCGACGCTCGCGCGGTGCTCGAGGATGCTTTCGGCCTCCAGCGCGCCGAGATCCCACTCACCGCCCCCTGGACGCTCCTCGTCTATCCGCGGCTGGTCGAGCTCGACCGCCTCTTCTCCGAAGGCGGAAGCTACGCACAAGACGGCCGGCGGCTGCTCCTGCGACGTCCGAGCGGCTTCGACCTGCACAGCGTCCGGGACTACGAGCAGGGCGAATCGCTGCGAAAGGTGCACTGGCGCTCGACCGCGAAGCGCGGCGACCTGATGGTGAAGGAGCTCGAGGACTCCCCGCGGGACGAGGTTGCGATCCTGCTCGATGGAGAGGCAAGTGCGGCTGTCGGCGAGAGCTTCGACGTCCAGGTGCGAGCCGCGGGCTCGCTGCTCCTGGCCCAGGCGCGCCGCGGGCGTCGAGCGTTCCTCCTCGTCAACGGCGCCCGGCGAGCCGCGCAGCACGTGCACTCTTACGAGACCGACTGGCGAGCGGCCTACGATTTGCTCGCGGCCGCCCGAGCCGACAGCCAGACGCCTGCGGCCGCTCTGCTCGGCGATGAGGGCAGCTCGACTGCCCGTGCGCTCGAGTTGACGGTCGTCACCGCATCGCTCTCGCCACTGCTTGTGGAGCGCTTGTTGCAGCGCGGGCTGAACCAGCGACGCGCCAACCTGGTTTTTGTCGATCCGGCCAGCTTCGGGCGAAACGGTGCGCAGGCGGCTCCGCAGCCCGCGCTGCTCAGGCTCCAGGCAGGGGGAGTGCCGGTGGCCGTCCTCCGCAGGGGGGATGACCTGGCAGCCAAGCTCGGCGGCGCGGCGCTGGGCAAGGTCGCGCGTGGCTAGGACCGCCGCCCTCTGCGCCGGCGCCGCGGCGCTGCTGGCCTGGAGCTGGCTGCGGCTCGGTCAGCCTCATGCCCGCGCCTCGACGACGCTCTGGGTGATCGCGCTGGCGCTGGCGCCCGCGCTGCTGCCTCGCGCGCGCTGGCGGCTCGTCGCGCTCGTCCCGGCGAGCATTCTGGCGCTGCACATTGCGTTCGGCGTCTGGATCGTCCACCCGATTCGCCTGCTCGGGCGCTTCAGCGGTGGCTTTCTCGAGTTCTACGACGTCAGGCTGCCTTTTGCGGCAGCCGCTCATCCGAGGATGGAGGGCGTGATCCTCGTCGCGCTGTTCGCCTCGTGCGCGCTCGTCGGCCTGGCCGCTGCGGCGCGCAGGCCGGCTCTCGCAGCGCTGGCGGTGCTGGTGGCCGCCGGCTGGCCGGCGACCCTCTTGAGCGGGCCCGACGACTTGCAGCGCGGAGTCCTCCTGCTCGTTGTCGTGCTCGCGCTCGTCGCCGGGCTCGGCGGGCCTCTCCGGACCCGGCGCATCGTGCTCGCCGTCGCTGCCGGCGGGGCAGTCGTGCTTGCGGCGTTCGCCGCATCCACCTCGTCCGCGGTCGCCAGCGGCCAGGTTCTGCACTGGCAGGGCTGGGACTTCTACACGCGGGCGCCGAAACCGGTTGGTGTCGAGTATGTCTGGAAGTCCAACTACAGCGGCCTGCATTTCCCCAAGAAGGTGACGACCGTGCTGCGCATCGACGCGCCGAGCAGGCCCACCCACTGGCGCGCGACGACCCTGGACGAGTTCGCCGGGGGAAACTGGTTCGAGTCCCTGCAGCCGGTCTCACCGACCCGGGCCGACGGCCGTGACGCGCTGCTCGGAGACGCCGAAATGCCGGAGGCGGCTCGCGACCCGGCGCATTGGACACACCAGGTCGTGATCGTCGACGCCCTTCGCGACAACCACCTGATCGGAGCCAGCGTGCCGGTGGCCTACGACCCCGGCTCACACAACGCGGACTATGCCGCGGGTGGGGTCGCCTCTCTCCAAGGCGAGCAGCTCTCCAGGGGCGATCGCTACGGCGTCTGGAGCTACGAGCCGCAGCCGACGCCGCGTCA
>JALYLK010000068.1 GCA_030774275.1 Actinomycetota bacterium | reverse complement strand
CTAGTCCCGCTCGAGCAACTCGCGAAGCTCGGCGAACTTCTCGCGCCGGAGGTCATCCCTCTCGCCGCTTTCGACCCGGCGCACCAGGTCCTCGACGAGCGGCGCCAGCTCGACCGGGTTGAAGGGCTTCGTCACGTAGTCGACGCCGCCGAGGTCGATTCCCTTGGCCCGGTCCCTGACCTCGGCTCGAGCTGTCAGAAAGATGATCGGGATGCGGCTCGTCGCCTCGTCCGAGAGCAGCTCTTCGGCTACCTCCCAGCCGTTCCGGCCGGGCATCATCACGTCCAGGAGGATCACGTCTGGGCGTTCGGTGCGTGCCCTCTCGAGCCCGCTGTCGCCGTCAGAGGCCTCCAGGACCCTCATGCCTTCGGCCTCGAGGTTGACGCGGCAGAGCAGCCGGATCGGGGCCTCGTCGTCGACGATTAGAACGGTCGTCATGCGGTCTCCTGTCCACTCAGGGCCGGCTGGCGTGCGAGCGGCAGCTCGAAGGCGAAGCTCGACCCTGCGCCCTCCCGCGAGTCCACCCACATATGGCCGCCCATAGCCGCGACGAGGCCGTGGGCAATGAAGAGCCCGAGGCCCGTTCCGGTCGCCGAGGAGTCGTTAGTGATCGCGTCGCCGCGATGGAATTTGGTGAAGATCCGCCGCTGCTCCTCTTCGGGGATCCCGATTCCCTCGTCGACCACGCGAACCTCGACCGCCTCTTCGCCGGCGCGCCGGGCGGCCACTGTGACCTTGCCCCCGTTCGGCGAGAACTTGACCGCGTTGTCGACGAGGTTGGCGAGGATCTGTCGCAGCTTGTCCCCGTCGGCCTCGGCGTCGAGCGGCTCCTCCGGCAACTCGAGGATGAAGTCGTGGCTGTTGACGCCTGGGGCCTGTCTTGCCACGTGCACGACCTCCGAGGCGACCGCCCTGACGTCGGTCGGGGCGAGGTTGACCTGAAGGTCGCCGGTGTCAAGCCGCGCGACGTTCAGGAGCTGGTCGACGATCGTGGTCAGGCGCTCCGACTCGGAGGCGATGTAGCCGAGGAACGTCCGCCGCTCGTCCTCGCTGAAGAGCACGTCCTGGCGGAGCAGCGTCTCGGCGAAGCCGTAGATGGAGGTCAACGGCGTCCGGAGCTCGTGGGACACGGCGGTGACGAAGTCGGACTTCATCTGCTCGACGACACGCTCGGCGGAGATGTCACGGAAAGCGAAGATCCGCCCCGAGACCGCGCCTGCAGGGTCCCGCATGATCGCCTCCGTCAGCGAGAGCCAGACCTCGTCGTCCCCGCGCCTGATCGACAGAAGGCGGTCGCCAACCGGATCAGGGCCGGTTTCTTCCGCTGATTCGAGCGTTCTCTGCAGGACCTGAAGCGTCGAGCGGCCGATCGCGTCTGCCGCCCGGATGCCGGTGATTCGTTCCGCGGCCTCATTCCAGAGGACGACGCCGCCCTCACGATCGACGGCCACGATTCCATCGGCGATGTTGGCGAGGATCGCCACGCTTCGCTCCTTCTCCAGCGCGACGCGCTGGTAGAGCTCGGCGCTTGCGAGCGCGGCCGAGGCGTTGCCGGCAAGCGCGGCCAGAGCCTCGACCTCCTCCGGTTGCCACTTGCGCGGCCGGCGGGCGTACACCGAAAGCACGCCCTGCTGCCCTTCGTCGGAGCCGACAAGCGGCACTGCCAGGAACGCCCTGTAGCCGGCGGCCAGGGCCGGGTCGAGCACGCGGGAACCCTCAGCCTCGACGTCTCCGATCGCAACAGGCCCACGCGTTTGAATCGCGTCGGCGCCCGCCCAGCCCGTCGTCGGCGAGGGTGTCTCGTGCAGGTCGTCGGGAAGCTCTCCGCGGGCCGCGCTGACGACGAGCTGCTCGTCCTCGAGCAGGCGGACGACAGCGGCGTCGGCACGGAGCAGAGCCGGCGCCTGCGCGACGATCTCGTCGAGGACCGCGGCCGGATCGAGCTCGGTGGCGAGCAGGCCGCCCGTCCTGGCCAGCTGCTGCGCGAGCCCGCGCGCTCGGCGCTCGCTCTCGTACAGCTCGCTGCGTTCGAGCGCGCCGCGCGCCGTCCCGGCGAGGTTGAGCGCCAGCTCGAGGTCGTAATCGCTGAAGCGCCGCGGTTCGTCGAAGAGGACGACTGCGAGGCCGCCCTGGCTCCCTGGCGCCTCCACAGGAACCGCGAGCAGCGCGCCGTAGCCGGCCGAGCCGGCAGCTTCCCTCCAGGCCGGATCGAAGCGGTCGTCCTCGGCTAGCGCCGGCGCGGCGATCACCGTCCTGCTCCGCGCACACGTGGCCCAGGGCTCCGCCGCTCCGGAGCCGGCCTGCTCTACGAGGGCCGCGACCTCCTTCGGCAAGCCGTGGCCCGCCGCGAGCTCGAAGGCGCCTTCGCTCGTCGGCATCAGTAGGCCCGCCGAGGATCCGCCGAGCGCCTCGGCAGCGGCGCGGGCGACGGCCCGCAAGGTCTCGGCTTGAGAGATCGGCGCCGCGAGCGCCGAGGCGATGTCATAGAACGCCTGCTGAATCCTCGCCTGCCGCGAGCGCCCTTCGAAGCTCTCCGCGTTACGGAGCGCGAGCGCCGCGAGCGTCGCGAAGGCCTCCAGCAACTCTGCATCGGAGCTCGTGAAGGACCGCTCCGGATCGTGGGTGCCGACCCCAAGCACACCGCGAATCTGATCCGACCACCGCATCGGGGCGACGATGGCCCCGACATAACCGCGGTAGGCCTGGTGCGGCACCGAGTCTGGAAGCTCCGCGTAGTCGCGCGAAAGCACCGAAGCACGTTGGCTGATCGACTGCCCCGCGAGCCCCTGGTCGGACGAGAACTCGAAACCGACGAGCTCCGGCTCGAGCCCGTGCACGGCAGCGCAACGGAGCGTTCCGCGCTCACTGTCGAGCAGGTAGCAGTCGGCGGCCTCGCAACCGAGCAGGCGCGCCACCTCGTCGACGAGCCGCTGGAGCACGGCATCGAGCTCGAGCTCGCTGGTGACGACCTGCGCCGCCCGCAAGAGCGCCGTCTGTTCCATGAGCCGCTGCCTGTTCTCGTCGAGCAGCTGCGCCGAATTGATCGCGAGCGCGAGCTCGCGCGCCACGGATTCGACGAGCGAGATCTCCCCCTCCGACCACGGACCGGCCGCCGACCGGTGGAGGCCCAGGACACCGATCGGCTGCTCGAGTGCGATCATCGGTGTCGCGATCAGGGACTTCGTCCCGAGGCGGAGCAGAACCTCCGTCGTGCCTCCATCGGGATCCTCGAGCTCCGAGTCGTTCTCGACATCGGAGACTACGATCGTCCTTCGGTCCGTCGCCGCTCGATTGGCACCCGGCAGGTTCTGCGTCTGCGGCCCAATTGGCTGCAGACCGGCGGCAAACCACTCGGCCGCCAAGCGCTGGGGCTCGTCTGGCTGGCCGAGGCGGATGAAGCAGCGGGACGCCCGAAGGGCGCGCCCCACCTCCGTAACCGCGACGCGCGTTCCGTCGGCGAGCCCCTCGACCGAGCGCACCCGCCTCGAGATGTCCCCGACGAGCCGCTCGCGCGCGAGAGCCTCGTCGAGCGCCCCGGCCGAGCGCGTCCGCTCCAGTGCGAGGGCCGCTTCGGCCGCCAGCGACTGCATCAGCGTCACCTCCTCGCTCGAGAAGGCGCGCTTCGCTGATGTCGGCGCCGCAACGAGCACGCCGACTACCCGCTGGTGGACGATCAGAGGCACGAAGGCCCCGCTTTTGGCGCCGACCGCCTCGACCAGCCGCCGGCTGACAAGCGGAGAGACCGAGCAGTCGAAGACGACAACCGGGGCAGCCTGGAAGTAGGCGCTCGCGATCCCGGAGGGCTCGTTGCGAAGGTCGAGCCTGATCTCGCGCCACCACTCGACGTCCTCTCCTTCGTCCCGGGCGACCAGACCGGTCGCCTCACCTGCTTCCTCGTCGATCAGCGCCAGCGCCGTGAACTCCAGCCCGAGGACGGAGCCCACCTGGTCGAGGAGCACCCGACCGGTTGCCTCGGGATCATCCGTCCGCGCCAATGCATCCGCGGTCGCCGCAACTGCCTCGAGCTCACGCCCCCGGACGGAGACGAGCTCTTCGAGCGCCTCTGCGTCACGCGCGCTCGGTCCCGACGCGTCCGGATCGGCGCGGTCGCCCCACCGCGCGACGAAGACGAGCGCCGGCACGAGCGCGATCGCGCTCGCGGCGAACGTGATCCAGAGGTGCCCGCCGAAGGCGGCGCGATCGCGGAACACGACCACACCGAGGATCGCCGCGGGGATGCCGATGCACGGAAAGATCAGCCCGAGCGCGAGGTCATTTGCCGTCAGCCCGGCGCGCTCGCGCCAGAGCTGTGGAGCCAGGGCCACGGCCACGGCGAGGTAGGCGGCCGCTACGGCGAACAGCGGCACCGCATTGAACAGAACCACCTTGGTCTCGGTACTCACTGGGCTCCATGGATGATAGGAGTCGGACAGTGACGCGTCGAGGCGCCGCTAGCTTCGCCCCGAATCCGAGCCGTTCCGGCCTAGGCTGTCCGGCTTTCAAAGATGGGCCGGACGGCCTATTGGCAAGGGCTCGCGACCGCGGTAGCGTTTCTGCCACTGGGCGATGCGCACCGTCGGGTGGCTCCTGGCCATATGCCCGCGGTGAGCAATTGAGAGGGTCCGCCGCCACGACCCCCCGAGCGGCGGACCCTTTCTATCTGCCTTATTAGGCATCAACCGCTGAAGATGTTCCAGGCGGGTTTAGCGGCCGCGCCGCCATGTCGGCGCGGCCTCTTACGCTCCGGCGTCGCGAGCGACGCCTCCGGGGGTTGAGCTGAAGAGGGCCGTTATTTGGGCCTTTTCTTTCTGTTAAGAGGCGGCCGGGTTGGTTTTTCGCCCGCTACATTGGGAGCGTGGTCAAGCGGGTCTTGCTCGCGGCGCCCCGAGGTTATTGCGCGGGCGTCGAGAGAGCGGTGGAGACCGTCGAGCGCGCGCTCGAGCAACACGGGCCTCCCGTCTACGTCAGAAAGCAGATCGTTCACAACTCACACGTCGTCGACGAGTTGAGCGCCCGCGGCGCCGTCTTCGTGGACAGTGTCGAGGACGTCCCAAAGGGTGGACTCGTCGTCTTCTCGGCGCACGGGATCGCTCCCGCCGTTCGCGCAGGCGCCGCTGGCCGGTCGCTCCGAACGATCGACGCGACCTGCCCCCTCGTGACGAAGGTGCACGCGGAGGCAAAGCGCTATGCCGCCGAGGGCTACACCGTCGTCCTCGTGGGGCACGCAGGCCACGAGGAGGTCGAGGGGACGATGGGCGAAGCGCCCGAGGCGATCGTGCTGGTCGAGTCCGTCGCCGACGCCGAGCGACTCGAGATCGAAGATCCGGACCGGGTCGCCTACGTGACCCAGACGACACTGTCAGTGGACGAGACGCGCGAGATCATCGCAGTCCTGCACCGCCGCTTCCCGCGCCTCCACGGGCCCGAGAAGGAGGACATCTGTTACGCGACCACGAACCGCCAGCAAGCCGTCAAGGACTTGCTCGCGCACGTACAGCTCCTGCTCGTGGTGGGCTCTGCCAACAGCTCGAACTCGCAGCGACTGGTCGAGGTGGCGCAGGCAAGCGGCGTCGCCTCGTATCTCATCGAAAGCCGCCACGCCCTCGAAGAAGGTTGGCTCGCCGACGTCGAGACGGTCGGCGTCACCTCCGGGGCTTCGGCGCCCGAGGTGCTCGTCGAGGGTGTCTGCGACTGGTTCCGCGCGCGCGGCGTCGGTGACATCCGCGAGTTCTCACCCGCTGAGGAGAACGTCGTCTTCAAGCTGCCCGCCGAGCTCCGCCGGTCGGCGGCGGCCTAAGCGGTAGCGGGAACTGCGGCTGCTTCGGTCGCGTTGGCGATCTCGCGCACGACCTCGACGATGTCTCGATTCGCGTTGAAGATCCGGCGCTGACGGTCGGCGCCGTTGCCCCGGGCGAGGATCTCGCGGATACCTTCGAGCTCTCGCTCCGAGCCCAGCTCGCGGGCGTGGGGCTCGAGGTCGCGCAGAGTGCGCCGAACGAGTTGGGCGACGGGGACCCGGTTTCGCCGGCCGGTGGCAAGATCCATCACCGGCGCCTCGAGCCCGTAGCGGGCGGCCAGCCACTTGTTCTCGGTCGTCAGGATCCGGTGGTAGGACGGAATCTCGTCGCCACGCTCGTACCGCTCGCAGTAGTGCTTGACGAGCGCCTGGCAGAACGCCGCCAGCGCAACGGCGTCTTCGACGCGGGTAACTGCATCACAGATTCGGATCTCGATCGTGCCGAGGCGCGGATGCAGGCGGATGTCCCACCAGATGTGGGTGTAGTCGGCGATGCAACCCGTCTTCTCGAGCTGGCCGACCACCTCCGCGTAATCCGCGTAGTCCTTGAAGCGCGGTGGCGGCCCGGAGCGTGGAAAAGCGGCGAAGACCGTCTGCCTGCTCGACGCGAGACCTGTCGCCTCGCCACGCCAGAACGGCGACGACGCCGACAGCGCGAGCAGCGACGAGATATGCGCCAGAAGGCCGTTGACTACCTGGATCGCCTTCTCGGGATCGTCCACGGCGACGTGGATGTGGAGCCCGAAGATCAGCTCGCGCCGCGCCACGTACTGCATCTGGTCGATCAAATGGCGGTAACGGTCGCGCGCGGTGATCCGCTGGCGCTCGAACAGGCTGAAGGGGTGCGTCCCGGCTGAGCCGACGCGGAGCTCGTCCTCGCTTGCGATCCCGGCGACGTACGCCCGCAGTCTCCGGAGCTCGCGATCGATGTCTCCCGCGGTTCGGCAGACGGGGGTCGCGATCTCGAGAACGGACTGCATCAGCTCCGGATTGATGTGGGTCTCGAGCTCATGCCCCGAGATCGCCGCCAGCACGGTGTCGATGTGCTGGACGAGGTCGAAGCTCTGGCCGTCGAGCAGCATGTACTCCTCCTCGACGCCGAGCGTGAACGGTTCGCTCTGCCCGAACGCGTGGTCGAGCACGCTGCCGCCGGGCGCGAAGCTCTTGCCGGTGATCGTGGCCGGGTAGATCTGTTTCATCGCGGCAAGTATGTACTCCTCGCTCACTAATATCGCCGGGCGTGGAGGCGCTGCTGCAGGTCGAGCAATGGGCGGTCGGCAACGCGGCGGTCGGGGTGACCGACGCGCCCGCGACGATCGGGACGATCGGCGAGCCGGGCGCGACCTTTCCGTGGGCCTCGGTCACGAAGCTCGCAACCGCGCTCGCGGCGCTCGTGGCGGCGGAGGAAGGGGTCGTGGAGCTGGACGAGCCGGCCGGGCCGCCCGGTTCGACGGTGCGCCACCTGCTCGCGCACGCTTCTGGACTCGCGCTCGACGGGGAGATCCCGATCGCGCAGCCCGGCACGAGGCGGATCTACTCGAACACCGGCTTCGAGGTGCTTGCGAACATCGTCGCGGAACGCGCCGAGATGTCGTTCGCCGACTACTTGCGACAGGCCGTCCTGGCGCCCCTCGGCCTGTCCGCATCGTTGGACGGATCGCCCGCCTCGGCTGTCAGTGGGTCGCTCGACGACCTGCTCACCCTGGGCCGTGAGCTCCTCGCGCCCAGGGTGATCGCCCCCGAGACGCTCGCGGAAGCGACCGAGGTGGCCTTTCCGGGCCTGGTCGGCGTGCTGCCGGGCTTCGGTCGGATGGAGCCAAATGACTGGGGGCTCGGCTTCGAGCTTCGCGATGCGAAGCGGCCCCACTGGACGGGGCAGCGGAACTCGCCCCGGACGTTCGGCCACTTCGGCCAGAGCGGCGGTTTCCTCTGGGTCGATCCCGAGGCCGGGCTCGCTTGTGCGTGCCTGACCGACCAGGCCTTCGGGGACTGGGCGAAAGAGGCCTGGCCGCGGCTTTCCGATGCCGTGCTCGAGGAACTGCGGGGAACCAGCGCGGCCGTCTAGCACCTCAGGCATCCTTGGCGTGGGTGGCGGACCAGCCCTTCACGCGTGCCGGACGACGGGCGAGCACGAAGCGGCGCAGAACCGCCGGCCGCCGCGTAGCGTTCGCGGTCCTGGTGATCATCGCCGGTGCGACGGCCGCAGCGGTCTGGGCTGCCGAGCGCAACGACCGGGAGATCTCGCGGATCGACCCCTCCACGTCGTCCGCTGCGCCGCGAACCAACACGACGGCGCCCGCAGCGACGCGCGCGACGCATCTGATCGCACGCCCGGCCGGATCGCTGCCCTCAGCGGTCCAGGACGGTGCAGCCGCCAGGGTCGGTAGCAGCGTCGTCCTGCTCGGAGGACTCGACTCGGCGATCACCTCGACGAGCGATGTCCGCCTGATCGCGAACGGCCGGGCCCACACCATCGGCCACCTGCCCGTTGCCTTTCACGACGGGGCCGCGGTCACGATCGGCCGCTCGGTCTACGAATTCGGGGGCGGCGACGGCATCCACCAGCTCGACCAGATTCTGCGGGTCGATCCCAGAACTGGCAGCTCGCGGGAGGTTGGCCGGTTGCCCGCTCCGAGCAGCGATCAGGCCGGGACAGGGCTCAAGGGAACCGCGTATATCGTCGGCGGCTACACCGGCGCCCGGTGGCTCGACACCATCGTCAGCTGGAGTCCCGCCCGCGGCGCGCACGTCGCAGCCCACCTTCCTTCCGCCGTTCGCTATGCGGCGGTAGCGGCAGCCGGCGGCAAGATCGTGATCGCCGGCGGCTCGCTTCCGAGCGGCACCGCGAGTTCCGCGATCGAGATCTTCGATCCTGCCTCTTCATCGGTGCGGCGAATCGGGTCGCTGCCCTCGCCGACAACCCATGCATCCGCAGCGGCGATCGGCAACGAGATCTTTGTGATCGGAGGCCGTGGCGCGAGGTCGGGCACTCCTACGCGCCGGATCGTCGCGATCGACGTCGCGACCCATCGCGTCCGGGTCGCCGGCCGGCTCGGCACCGCGCTGTCTGACTCCGCGGCCATCGGGCTCGGCACGAGGATCCTCGTCGCAGGCGGGCGCACGCAGGCTCCGACGGCCAGGCTGACGAAGCTCGTCGAGGCACCTCTGAGGGCGCGGGCGGCCCCCCATCCGGTCAAATCCACCCGGCCGGTCACGCGAGGACGGATCAACGTCTATGCGTATGACGGCGCGAATGCGCTCAGCCCGACGGTTCGCGGCATGCCGGCCCGCGTGTATGTCCCGAACAGCGCCAGCAACACCGTCGACGTGATCGACCAGCGCACCTTCAAGATCGTCGCCCACTATCCCGTCGGGCTGCTGCCCCAGCACGTCACTCCGTCCTACGACTTGAAAACGCTCTGGGTCGACAACGACGTCGGCAACAGCCTGACACCGGTGAGCCCGTTCACCGGCCGACCGACAGGTAAGCCCGTCCCAGTCGTCGATCCGTACAACCTCTACTTCACACCGGGCGGACGCTTCGCGATCGTGGTCGCCGAGCGCATGCATCGGCTCGACTTCCGCTTCGCTCACACGATGAAGCTCCACAAGGCGCTCAACGTCCCGTGCCGTGGCGTCGACCACATGGACTTTTCCGCCGACGGGAGGTACCTGCTGGCCAGCTGCGAGTTCTCCGGGCAGATGGTGAAGATCGACGTCCGGCGCGAGAGGGTCGTCGGCGTCCTGAACCTACGAGACGGGGTGCCCCAAGACGTAAAGCTGTCGCCCGACGGGCGAATCTTCTACGTCGCCGACCTCTCCAGGAACGGGGTCTGGGAGATCGACGGCCGCCGCATGAAGGTGTTCGGGTTCATCCACACCGGCGCGGGCGCACACGGGCTCTACCCGAGCCGCAACGGGAAGCTGCTCTACGTCACGAACCGCAACGAGGGAACGATCTCGGTGCTCAGCTTCGCCACGCGGAAAGTTGTCGCGACGTGGAACGTCGGCGGCAGCCCCGACATGGGCGGTGTGTCGGCTGACGGTCGGGTCCTCTGGCTGTCGGCGCGCTACAACGCCCAGGTCTACGCGATCAGCACGAAGAATGGCCGAGTCCTGGCCCGGATCTCGGTCGGCTACGGCCCCCACGGCGTCTGCGTCTGGCCGCAGCCTGGCCGCTACTCGCTGGGGCACACGGGGATCTTGCGCTAGTCCACAAACAGCGGGCGAATGAACTCGTCGAAGGTCGCACGGTCGCAGCTCGCCACCGTTGCGGCCGTCAGCGCACGCACCGACGCCGTGCGGGGGATCCCCATCGTCAGCGCAACCTCGCCGAAGTAGTCGCCCGGCCGCAGGACGCTGCGAGGTCCCATCGACGCCTGGCTAACCGTGAACATTCCGGTGAGCACGACGTAGAAACGGTCGCCGTCGTCGCCTTCCTCGACTACCGCGCCACCGGCCGGCACGTCCTCACGGCGCATCTTCTGCCCGAGCCGGACCAGCGTTTCGCCCGGCAGTTCGGCAAGTAGACCGATGCGCTGCAGCTCTGTGAGACCGGCGGGAACGAACCTGGGACTCATGATGTAGGTGTACACCTACACAATGGGCGACCTGACCGGGTGGAGACTCTGCCCGCGCTGCGGCGCGGAGCTCGCGGGCGACGCGGGGCGACTGGCCTGTGGCGGCTGCGGGTTCGTCGTCTACGCAAGCTCGAAGCCGACCGCTAGCGCGCTCTGCGTCGACGAGGGACGGGTCTTGCTCGCACGCCGAGCTTTCGAGCCCTTCAAGGGCTTGTGGGACATCCCCGGCGGCTTTCTCGAAGAGGGCGAGGATCCGCTTGACGGGCTACGCCGCGAGCTGCGCGAGGAGACCGGGCTCGATGTCGAGCCCGAGCGCTTCCTCGGGATCTGGATGGACCGCTACGGCGGCGACTCGACGGCGAAGGCGACGCTGAATCTGTACTGGACCGCGCGAGTCGTCGGCGGGGAGGCGGCCGCGGCCGACGACGTCTCCGAGCTCTACTGGTTCGACCGGGACGCGTTCCCGGCACCCGATGAGCTGGCGTTCGAGAACGTCCCGCTCGTGCTGGCCGCCTGGCGGGACGAGCAAACGTAAGGCCCCGGCTCAGTCACGAGGAATTCGAGCCGATTCATGCCCGAATGCATTAGGCCTTCCGGACTGGCAATTTAGGCCGTTCGGCTCATACACATCCACCGAGATCGGGCCGATCATTCGTTCATGAGCGATCGAGGCTTCCACCGGATCGAAGCGGATCTCGAGGACAGCTGGCTGGAGGACTGGGCCGGCGTCGGAATTGCCGAGCTCGAGGCGTATCTCGCCAAGCACGCGGCGTTCCTCTCGTTCCTCGAAGACGCCAAGCACTAGCTCGGGCCCGCAAACCCGCCGTGGTGTTCGGCGCGTCGAAGCTCAGCTACCTGGTAACGGCGAACCTAAGCCGAAGCGCCGTTCTCGCCGTTCTCGGCCAGGCCGAGTGACTTCTCGAGGGCACTCTTCGGCTGGGCACCAATCGCGGCTGCCGCCGGCTCGCCGCCCCGGAAGAGGATGATCGTCGGGATCGAGACGATTCCGTACTTTTGAGCCAGCGAAGGCTCCTCGTCGATGTTCACCTTGACGAGCTTCAGGTCGTCGTCCCGCTCCTCGGCGATCTTGTCGAGCACGGGCGAGACAGCGTGGCACGGTCCGCACCACTCGGCCCAGAAGTCGACGATCACTGGCTTGTCGCTCTGCAGGACCTCCTGCTCGAAGCTCGATTCGGTTACGGCAGTGCTCATTTGGATGTTCCTTTCCTCTGTCGTTGATCGTTGAAACGCCTGCGCCTGAGTCGTTGTTCCCCGCGCCTAGACTGGAGGGATGGAGCAGATCTTCACACCACTGCCGCCGGTTCCCGACCATCCTCGGCTCGAGGAGGAGATTCTGCAGTGGTGGGAGGACGAACAGGTATTCCAGCAGCTTCGAGAGCAAAACCGCGGCGGGCCGAAGTGGTCGTTTATCGACGGGCCGGTCACCGCGAACAAGACGCTCGGCGTCCACACAGCCTGGGGCCGGACGCTCAAAGACGTCTTTCAGCGCTACAAGGCGCTGCGCGGGTTTGAACAGCGCTACCAGAACGGGTTCGACTGCCAGGGCCTGTGGATCGAGGTCGGCGTCGAGCGGCAGCTCGGCCTCAACTCGAAGCGCGAGATCGAGGAGTACGGGCTCGAGAAATTCGCCGCGAAGTGCCGGGAGGTCGTCGTCTGGTCGTCCGAGCAACTGGCGCGCGGTTGTAAGCGGCTGGGGCAGTGGATGGACTGGGGCTACGACTACTACACCTTCAGCGACACGAACATCGAGTACATCTGGAAGTTCCTGAAGGTGGTCGACGAGAAGGGGTGGCTCTATCTCGGTCACCGCGCAACCGAGTGGTGCCCCAGATGCGGGACGTCGATCTCGCAACACGAGCTGACTGGAAGCTACGTCGACCGCGCAGATCCGTCTCTCTTCGTTCGCCTCCCACTCCTCGACCGGCCCGGGGAGTCGCTCGTGATCTGGACGACGACGCCGTGGACGCTTCCTGCGAACGTCGCGGCCGCGGTCAATCCGAAAGCGGAGTACGGCCGCCGGCTCAACGGCGAGTGGGTCGCGGCGCCGCGCTACCCGGACGAGGAGTTCGACGAGCGACTGCAAGGCTCGGAGCTCGTCGGCTGGCGATACGAGGGCCCGTTCGACGATCTTCCGCCAGGCGCGGCGGTCGAGCATCACGTGATCCCATGGGACGAGGTCGCGATGGACGAAGGAACCGGCATCGTCCATATCGCGCCGGGATCGGGCGCGGAGGATTTTGAGCTCGCCCGGCTTCATGCCCTGCCCGTGCTCACGCCGGTCGATGAGGCCGGGCGCTTTTACAACGACTACGGCTGGCTGCACGGCCTCTCGACCGTCGAGGCCGCCGAGCAGATCATCGGTCGCCTCGAGGAGAAGGGGATTCTCGTCGAGGCCGGTCTGTACGAACACCGCTACCCCGAGTGCTGGCGCTGTCACACGCCGCTGATCTTCAGGATCGCCGACGACTGGTTCATCGCGGTCGACGATCTTCGCCCGCGGCTGCTCGAAGCGAATGCGACAGTCGAGTGGGTTCCGGCCTATTTCGAAAAACGCATGGAGGACTGGCTACGGAACCTCGGCGACTGGAACATCTCTCGGCGCAGGTACTACGGACTACCGCTGCCGATCTACCCGTGCACCTGCGGGCACCGGACCGTGATCGGCTCCAAAGCTGAGCTTGCGGCACGCGCGGTCGAGGGGATGGATCAGCTGGAGGAGCTACGTCGCCCGTGGATCGACCGAGTTCCTATCCGGTGCGAATCATGCGGCGAGACCGTAGAGCGCATCCTCGAGGTCGGGGACGTCTGGCTCGACGCAGGCATCGTCCCCTTCTCCACGCTCGGGTGGGAGAATCCGACCCGGATCCCCGAGGGCTACGCGACCGGCGCGGCGCGCGGGCTCACCCACGCAGACCTGCCAGACCACGCTTATTGGGAGAAGTGGTTCCCCGCCGATTGGGTCAGCGAGATGCGCGAGCAAATCCGGCTTTGGTTCTACTCGCAGCTCTTCATGTCGGTCGTGCTCGTCGGCAAGGCTCCGTTCAAGCGCGCCCTCGGCTACGAGAAGATGTTCGACGAGAACGGCCGCGAGATGCACGGCTCATGGGGCAACATGATCGAGGCCGAGGACGCGTTTGCCCAGATGGGCGCAGACGTTATGCGCTGGCAGTACTGCCAGCAGCCGCCGACCCAGGATCTCTGGTTCGGCTACGGGCCTGCCCGCGAGATCAAGCGCAACCTGCTCACACTCTGGAACTCCGCCAAGTTCCTGATCGACTCCGGAAACATCGAGGGTTTCTCGCCGTCCTGGGCGACTCTGGAACCGGCGGGCGACCTGCGCCCTCTCGACCGCTGGCTCGTCGAGCGAACGAAGCAGCTCGTCGCGGAAGCAACCGACGCCTACGAGGCGACGCTCACGGTCGGCGTCGTGCGCGCATTCGACGACTTCGTGGACGACGTCTCCAATTGGTACATCCGGTTGTCGCGGCGCCGCTTCTACTCGTACGACGAACCTGCTTTCAGAACCCTCTGGTACGCGCTTGTCCAGTCGCTTCGCGTGATCTCTCCGGTGATGCCGTTCCTGACGGAGCATCTCTGGCGGAACCTGGTGCCGGACGGGCCATCGTCCGTCCATCTCGCCGGGTGGCCCGAGCTGGAGGAGCCGAACGTCCAACTGCTGGAGGAGATCGCGACCGTGCGACGCGTCGTCGGTCTCGGTCGACAGGCGCGCTCTCAGTCCGGCCTGAGATCGAGGCAGCCGCTCCGACGTCTGATCGTCGAAGGAGCGAACCTCTCGGATGAGCACGCCGCCCAGGTTCGGGACGAACTTCGCGTCAAGAAGGTCGAAGTCGGACCCGTCGAGGCGACGGAGCTTCGCGTCAAACCGAACCTCCCGGTATTGGGGCCCAAGCTCGGCAAGGAACTTGGCCCGGTTCGAGCCGCCCTCGAGGCCGGCGACTTCGATCAGCTCGACGGCGGCCGCTTCCGGGTCGGCGAGCATGAGCTTGCCCCCGACGAAGTCCTCGTCGAGCGCACCGGTAAGGAAGGCTGGGCCGTGGCGAGCGCCGACGGTGTCACGGTCGCGCTCGACACCACCCTCGATCCCGAGCTCGAGCTCGAGGCGCTCGTTCTCGACCTGATCCACCAGATCAACTCGATGCGTAGGGAGCAAGGCCTCGAGCTGACCGACCGAATCCGGATCATGCTCCCGGCAGCGCAGAGCGAGCTCCTTCAGCACGAAGACTGGATCAAGCAGGAGACGCTGGCCGTCGAGATCCGGACGGACGGCGGCTCCGCCGAGCCCCAGATCGCGAAGGTGTGACGTCTCTTTGGGGCGTGTCCCCGGGTCTGGCACCAGGACACGCCCCGAGTGGCCACGTCGGCGAAGCAACGCATCGGCAAGCCGGCAGTACGTAAGCGCGCTCGGCCCTCAGCGGACCTGTCTTCATGCCTGGCACCGGGACACGCCTCTTCCCGCCGGCCCCGCTCCGTTGTAGCCTCCGCCTGAGAGGAGGCGCGAGATGCGCGACTGCCCCGAGTGCGGCGGCCCGGTTGAGGCGACGTTCCACTACTGCCCCTGGTGCTCGGCGCCGCAGAGGCGGAAGCTCGTCCAGTTCTTTCATTCGCACGAAGACCTCGAGAGTGACCGCGGCAAGGCGCTTCGCGTGTCGCGCTACTTCGGCAGGAGCGAGGAAGAGCGGCACGTGCGCTTCAGCGTCTGGAACGAGACCGGCAGCGCGGAGGCGGCTGTCTCGCTCGACGAAGAGGAGGCGCAGCGGCTGGCGAGGTTCATCCTGGCTCATGGCTCGCCGCGGCCTCCCCGGCCCGGCCTGCTCGAGACGGTCCTCGGACTAGCGAGCGGAGGCCGACGCCGGTAAGGCCGCGAGCCGTTCCCCGAACGCCTCGGCCACCCTCCGGGCACGCGCGATCTCGTCTCCATCGAACCGCCGCCCGTTGACGTAGACCTCGGCCAGGCCCCACGGCCCGGCGGGACCGGAAAGCGGGAGCATCAGCAGCGAGTCGAGCCCCAACTCGGCCAGCAACTCTGCCTCCCCGGGGTCGGGCTCGGGATCGAGCACGGAGACGAGCGCAGGCTCGTTGTCCCTGAGCGCCGACTCGGTCACCGGAAAGTCCGTGATCAGATATCCGTGGCCGAGCACGAGCGTGCGGCCGTCCTCGGCGTACTCGGCGACCTGGATCAGCACGTCGCCGACGACCCGCGAGATCGCGCACGCGAGTCCGTCGACAACCTCGACGAGCTCGCGGGTCGTTGTGTGCAGTAGGCCGGGCAGCGTCGTCGCGCCGCCCAGCGCCTCGACTGCCCGCTGTTGCCGTTCGTTCACGTGGGGATTATTCCCGCCGGGACGCCGCTCAAGCACACATCCGTACGAATTGCGTGAAGTTTGGTGTTCTCACGCTTGTCGCAGCCGCCTTGCTCGTACCGGCCTCGCAGGCACACATCGCAGGCGGAGGCCCGACCTACGCGCTCGTCACCGCAGAGACGCTGAATCAACTCGTCGTCGTCGAGTTGCCCTCGGGCCGAGTGGTCAAAAGACTGCGGTTGCCGGCCGACCCGCAGAACGTCGAGGCCTACGCCGGTGCCGCGGTGGTCGTCAGCACCCGCGCCGGGTCGGTGACCCTCATCGACCCGACGACTCTTCGCATCAAGAAGGTGATCCGAGGTTTCGGAGCACCCCACATAGCCGCGTTTTCCCCCGACGGTGACTACATCTACGTCACCGACGACGAGCGCGGCCAGCTCGCGGTCATCTTGGGTCGCGTAATCCGCAAGCTCTTTGTCGGCCGTGGCGCCCACCACATGGCATTTGCTCCGGACGAGCGGCGGCTGTGGATCGCGCTCGGGGAGCGCGCGACATCCATTGCCGTACTGGACACGAGTCGCGACACCGGACGGATTGCCCGGCCGCGCGTCATCGGGCATGTCGATCCGAAGGGCCTTGCGCACGACCTCGCGTTCACGCCGGACGGCCGCTACGTCTGGGTGACCTATGACGACCGTCCGGTCGTTCGTGTCTTCAATGCCCGGACTCAGCACGTCGTGGCCACGCTCTACGGAGGTCCTGCACCCCAGCACGTGCGTTTCGACGACGCCGACGGGCTCCCGCTCTTTGGCCGCTACGCGTACGTCTCGAGTGGAAATTCCGGCCGGCTCCGAGTCTTCGACTGGCGTACGCGGCGGCTGGTGCGAACCATCCGTACACCCCTCGGCTCATTCAACCTCTCGATCGACCGGGGCCGGATCGCGACCGCCTCGCTCTCGCAGGGAATCGTCACCGAACTCGTGGGCGACCGCCGCAACTCGGCCCGCGTCGCCCCGGCCACCCGTGACGTCGCGCTGGCGACGCCGTAAGCTCAGGCCCGCATGCTGGCAATTGGCGACTCAGTCCCGAACGCAACCCTGTGGCTCGCGCCCCGAGAGCGGGTCTCCCTCCTCGACATCGTCGAAGAGCGCCCGGCCCTCTTCTTCTTCTATCTCTTCGACTGGTCCTCGACCTGAACGAACGAGATGGAGCTCCTGCGTGACAGGAGCGCGGAGTTCCAGCAGGCCGGCGTACAGACCTTGGGCGTTTCGCGCGACTCACCCTGGACGCACATCTCTTGGATTCAGGCGCTCGACCTGAACTTTCCGCTGCTCTCGGACTGGAACGCCGAAGCGGTGCGCGGCTTCGGGATCGCCCGTGAGTTCCGCGGCTTCAGAGACGTCCCCGAGCGCTCAGCGTTCCTGGTCGACCGTGGTGGAGTCGTGCGCGGCGTCTGGCGCTACGAAGACACCGAGGTGCCGGACCTCGACGAGCTCGTGGCGGCCGCGAAAGTGATCTAGATCACATTCCCATGGCGTGATAGCCCGAGTCGACGTAGAGCGTCGTCCCGGTTACGTTGCGCGCCTCGTCCGAAAGCAGGTACGCAGCGGCAGCTCCCACGTCGTCGGCCGTGATGTGACGGCGAAGCGGCGCCCGCTCCTCGACGATCGCCTCCATCGTCGGGAACCCCGCAATCGAGCGGGCGGACAGCGTCCGCACGGGGCCCGCCGAGATCGCGTTGACGCGGATGTTCTTTTCACCCAGATCCCAGGCGAGGTAGTGCACCGACGAGTCCAACGCGGCCTTGGCGACGCCCATCACGTTGTAGTGCGGCACCGCCCGCGTCCCGCCGAGGTAGGTCATTGTCAGGATCGAGCCGCCACCCGCCGCTTCCATCAGCGGCTCGGCGGCGCGGGCAGTCGCAACAAGTGAATAGGCGCTGACGTCGAGCGCCATCCAAAAGCGGTCGCGCGGCGTATCGGTAAAGCGGCCCTCGAGATCCTCAGAGGCCGCGAACGCGACCGAATGGACGAGTAGATCGAGCTCCCCGCCGAAGACCTCCCCCACCTCGGAGACGACTCGCGCGACGTCGTCGTCCGAGCGGACATCACAGCCGGTGACGAGCGACGCGTCGACCGAACCCGCCAACTCGCGAACGCCTGCCTCGATCCGTTCCCCCTGGTAGGTGAACGCGAGCCTGGCGCCGCCGTCGGCCAGGCGCTTGGCGATCGCCCAGGCGATCGAGCGCTTGTTGGCGACGCCGAGAACGAGTCCACGCTTGCCTGCAAAATCTGTCACGGCGGGCGAGTTTACGGTTTCTCGGATACCCTGCGAGCCTTGCGCCGCGTCGTTCTTCTTCCGCTTGTTGCGGCGCTGATCCTCGTTTCAGCAGCTTCCGCGACCTTGCAGCCCGTCCGCCGCAGCGAGGGCGAGATCACCGTGCCGCGGGTGCGTGCGGGCACGTTGAAGATTCCGCCGGCCTCCTCCCGCGGACGCCTGACCGTGCTCGTCGACCTGCGCCTGCCACCGCTCGCCGCCTACAACCGGAACCTCTTCAGCGCCGCCAGAACGACGAGGTTGAACGTGCGTAGCTCGAGCTCCCGCCTCTACCTCGCCCGGCTCGCCCGCGCACAGAAGATGGCGGCGGCGGAACTGAAGCGAGCGATCCCGTCGGCGCGGATCTCGAACCGCTACCGCGTGATCATGGACGGCTTCGCGCTCTCCCTCCCGGCGCGGAAGCTGCCAGTGCTGGCTCGCCTTCACGCCGTCACGAAGATCTACCCGAGCGCGCGCTACCAGCTCGACACGAACCGGAGCCCAGCGATCATCGGCGCCGACACGATGTGGGCGACCACAGGCGACCGCGGCGACGGCATCAAGATCGGGATCGTCGACGATGGCGTCGACCAGACCAATCCGTTCTTCAACCCGGCCGGTTTCACCTACCCGGCGGGCTTTCCGCGCGGCGCCAAGGCGTTCACAACGCCGAAGGTGATTGTCGCGCGTGCCTTCCCCGGTCCGAATTCGGGGCGCCAGGGACGGCTGCCGCTCTACCGCCGAGGGTCATTCCACGGAACGCACGTCGCCGGAATAGCCGCCGGCGACGCCGGGACAACCGCCGCGGCCGGCCCCGACCATCCGGCGACCGCCGGTCTGAGCGGAGTCGCGCCCCGAGCCTGGCTCGGCAACTACCGCGTCTTCAACGCGCCGACGCCGACCGGCTACGACGCGTTCACGCCACAGATCGTCGCCGCCTTCGAGGCCGCGGTGAACGACGGGATGAACGTGATCAACTTCTCCGGCGGCGGCCCTCAGGCCGACCCGGTGAGCGACGCGCTCGTCGAAGCCGTTCGCAACGTCGCGAACGCCGGGGTCGTGCCCGTGATCTCGGCCGGCAACGACCGGGACGACTGGGGCCTCGGCTCGAGCGGCTCTCCCGGGACGGCGCCGGACGCGATCTCCGTCGCGGCTGTCTCGAACAGCCACGTCTTCGGGCCTTCCCTGAGCATGACGGCCGGCGACGCTCCGGCGACGCTGAAGAACGTGCCGTTCTCGGACATCCAGCAGGTCCCCGCCGCCTGGACGACCGCCGACCAGACGCTGCTCGACGTCGGCACGATCGTCGGCGCCGACGGCAGCCCGGTCGACCGCCACCTCTGCGGGCCGGCCGGAGACCCGAACAGCCGCGGCACCCTGCCCCCCGACTCGGCCCGCGGAGCAATCGTGCTCGCCTCGCGCGGCACCTGCGCCTTCGTGACCAAGGCCGCGAACGCGCAGATCGGCGGCGCCGCAGGCCTCGTCCTAGTCGACAACCGTTTCGGCGAGGCGAACTTCATCCCGCTCCAGCTCCCCGTCGACGCGGGGATGGTTTCCGACCTCGACGGCGCCCGCCTGCGTGCCTACCTCGACGCCAAGGGAGGCCGTTCGACGGTCCGCTTCAACAAGGCGTTCAACGAGCTCAACACCGGCCGGAGCGGGATCATCACGAGCTTCTCGTCAGCCGGCCCGACGGCCTTCGGCCACCAGCTGAAGCCCGATCTCGCTGCGCCGGGTGGGCAGATTCTCTCCGCGACGCTGCCCGAGGCCGCCGGGGAGGCGTTCGCCGTCTTCGACGGGACGAGCATGTCGGCGCCCCACGTCACCGGCGCGGTCGCTCTGCTGCTGGCGCGCCACCCGGCCTGGACACCGCCCGAGGTGAAATCGGCGCTGATGTCGACCGCAGGCGCCGCTTGGGGAGATACCGCCAGAACGCAGGAGGCGTCCGTCCTGCTCGAAGGCGCCGGCCTCGTCAATGTGCCCCGTGCAGACGACCCGAAGCTCTTCACCACGCCCGTTTCGCTGTCCTTCGACGACCTGGACGTCAGTGGCGGCAGTGCCAGGCGGTCGATGCTGCTCGAGGCTCAGGACGCGGGCGGTGGCTCGGGGACGTGGACGCTCGGCCTGCAGAGCCAGTCGGCGACCTCGGGCGCGTTCATCGACCTCGCCGGGTCGGTCGCCGTCTCGCCCGGTGGTACAGCAGAGATTCCGGTCGTCGTACGAGCGGACGCCAATGCGCAGACGGGCGACAACTACGGCTTCATCACACTGACCAATGGCTCCGAGGTGCGCCGCGTCCCGTACTACTTCGCGGTCGAGCGCCCGGGCGCCGAGATCGGTCCGGTCCTCCCGCTGAAGAAGTTCCAGACCGGCGATACGCGGACCGGCACTTCGAACATCAGCCAGTACCGCTTCCCGACGAGCCCGTTCGGCCCCCCGCCGACCTACAGCGGTCCGGAGCCGGCCGAGAGCGGCGGCGAGAAGCTCTACTACGTGCACACCAACCAGCCGGCCGCGAACCTCGGCGTGGCGATCATCGGCGCCTCGGCCGGCTCGCTGGTCGAGCCCTGGTTCCTTGGCTCCCGCAACGAAAACGACGTGCAGGGGTACGCCGGAACGCCGGTCGACGCGAACGTCCTGACCCCTGGCTACCGGCTCGACGTTGGGGTCGCAGGCGTCGTCTTCCCCCGCGAGAAGCGCTACTACGTCGCCGTCGACTCGGGCCGCGACGTCTTCACCGGTCGCTCGCTTGCCGGCGCCTACGTCCTCCGCTCGTGGGTCAACGACGTGACGCCGCCCCGGTTCAAGATGCTGACGAAGCGCGTGGCGGCCGGCCGCCCGCTACTGGCCGCCCGGGTGACCGATAGCGGCTCCGGAGTCGATCCGCTATCGCTCGTGATCGAGTACCGGCCGCGCGTCCTGCTCGGCGCCGCCCTGTACGACCCGACCAGCGGCCTGGCGCTCTTCCCGATTCCACGCTCGGCGCCTCCAGTCATCCGCGGCCTGTTCAAAGGCGCCGCTGAGGCCGGTGACAACCAGGAGACGAAGAACATCGACCAGATCGGCACGAACATCCTGCCGAACACCACCATCAAGCGGGTCAACCTCCGCGGCACCACTCGGCCTACGGTGACCTGGCTACTGCCGCTCGGGACCTCGTGTCTGAAGGGGCGCACATCGCTCGCAGTCGCCGCCTCTGCGCAGTCGAAGATCAACAGGATCCTGTTCTTCAACGGAAAGCGCCGGATCGCGATCCTGCGACGAGGTAGTGCCGGGCTTTACGTTGCGCAGTGGCAGACACGAGCGGTCCGCCGCGGGCACCATCGGTTGCGCGTCCTGGTCGAGTCTCGCAGTGGCTCGGCGAACGCGTTCCGCAACGTCAAGGTTTGCCGATAAGGCGTCGCTTGCGATGCTGTCCAGGAGGCTGCCCGATTCACTCGGGCAGCCGTTAATTCCGGCCCAAGGACGTTGACCGCCGAAACCGAGCAGCGGGGCGAACTAGTTCCCGCCGTCGCGGTCGTCACCGGCGGCTCGAGCGGGATCGGCGCCGCGATCGCGCGCACACTGGCGGCCCGCGGTTGGAGGTTGGTGCTGCTCGCCCGCCACGAAGAGCGCCTCCGCGAGGTCGCTAACGAGGTCGGAGCCGAGCATGAGCTCTGCGACGTCTCCGACCGCGCGGAGGTCGAGCGCGTCGCCGCGGCCGTTCGCGAGCGCCACCCGGCGATCCGATTGCTCGTCAACAACGCGGGCATTCCGGGTGGCGGCGGCTTTCTCGACTCCGAGCCGGAGCAGATCGAACGGCTCGTCCGAATTAACTATCTCGGCTCGGTCTGGTGCTTTCGGGCCTTCCTCAGCTCGCTAGAGAGAGGGGCGCCTTCCCACGTCGTGAACATCGCCTCCGTCGCGGGGACGGTCGCGGCAGGCCACTCCGGCCCCTACAGCGCGTCCAAGCACGCGCAGGTCGCCTTCTCCCGCTCGCTCGCCGTCGAGCTCGCGGGCAGCGGGATCGCCGTGCACACGATCAATCCGGGCTTGATCGACACCCCAGGCTTCCCGAACCGATCGCGCTTCGGCAGTCGGCTGCTGCAGAAACTCGTCGCAGAGCCGGAACTCGTCGCCGAGCGAGTCGTCCGGGCGGTGGAGCGAGATCGGATCGAGCAGTTCGTCCCGCACTGGTACCGGCCCGCCGCGATCGTCCAGGCGGCCGCCCCGGGGCTGCTCGCCCGAGCCGCCCGCACTCGTGCCATCCGCCGCAAGCCGAAATAGAATCGGTCGCAGGATGGATCCGTCGCTTCCGCCGGGCGAGATCGCACGCGTCGCGGAGTTTCGTGCCGCGTTGCGAGCCTTCATGCGCAAGAGCGAGCGCAACGCCCGACAGTCGGGGTTGACGCCGCAGCGCTACCTGTTGCTGCTGATGATCAAAGGCGCGCCCAACGGCAGCGAGCGGTCGACGGTGACCGAGCTCTCAGAGCGCCTGCAGCTCGCCCAGAGCACGGTCACCGAGCTCGTTCGACGAGCCGAAGAGACCGGTTTGCTCAAGCGCGAACCGTCAGCCTCGGACGGCCGCGTTGCCTACCTGCAGCTGACCGAGGAAGGCAACCGGCGCCTCATGCAGGCGTTCACGACAAACGAGGAAGAGCGCCAGGAGCTCCGCGCCGCGATCGCCCACCTCGAGGACTAGCCCCGCAAAGTAGAGAGGATCTCGTCGTGCTCGGGGAAACGGCCCTGCTGTTCCTTTGAGAAGACGAGCCGCCCGTCCGCCATCACGTCGTACTGACTCTTCGCGCCCTCGAGGGCCTCGGCATCGAAGCCCTGCTCCATCAGCTCAGCCGCGAGACTCGCGGCTCGTTCGTCGTAACCGCTTCAGACCGGGCAGTAGAAGATCTCGACGCGCACGCGCCGCATCGTAACCACGCGATTGCGGTTGCCGCGAAGCGAACGCTTCAGCTACGGCCGCCGCAGCAGGTACCAGCCGAGCTCGGCCGTGTAGTCCGGCGGCGCGAGCGCACGGGCCTGCTCGCGCGCCTCGCCTTCGCAACCCGCAAGGTCGAGATACGGGTCGAGCTCGCGGGCCTCCCGTATGAACTCGGCCTTCACGAGCACGAGGCCGTTCGACTCGAACAACTGCCGCAGGTCGACATCGGCCAGCACGCGCGTGTGGGAAGGGTCGCGGGCCCGCTCGAACAGGTTCAGCTCGTTCGCGGCGAGCGGATCGTTCGGTGCGATCTGGTCGACGACGAGCATGGTTCCTCCGGGCCGGGTCACCCGGGTCAGCTCGGCGATCACGAGCTCCGGCCGAAGGACGTGGTGCAGCGTCCGCAACGTTCCGGCCAGGTCGAACGTCGCGCGCTCGAAGTCGAGCTTTGTCATGTCGCCTTCGACAAAGCTGACGTTCGACGGAGCGTTTTTCCGCCCGAGCTCGATCAGCTCCGGCACGAGCTCGACCGCGACGACCTCTCGTACGAGCGGTGCCAGTGCGAAGGCGAGCGCTCCGGTGCCCGCCCCGACGTCGAGTGCTCGCTCCTCACCGGTCGGCGAAACGAAGCTGCGTACCTGCTCGGCGAGCTCGTCGGCGCGCTGCTGTTGCAGCGCCGCGATCCGGTCAGCCGTTGCCGCGAAGCGATCCCGCATTGCGTCGTGCGTACTCAAGCGCCTCCTCCTTCGTCGTTATCGTGCCTGCCGCGCGCTCCTCCGCAATCTCGTCGAGCAGCCGGCCTACCTCTGGGCCAGGCGGAACCCCCAGCTCGCCTCCGCGCACGAGTGGCTTGTTCGGATCGGACTCCCTGGACTTGATCACCGCATCCTCGAATTCTCGCGCGCCGAGAAACGCAAGCGCCTCGAGCGCCCAGGGCTCCGTCGCCCGGCGAAAGCGATGAATCGCTCGGGGAGAGTCGTTCGCCGGAGGCTCAGCCCGCAGGAGCGTCCGTGCGAAGCGTCTCGTCTCGTTCGAAATCGGCAGCTTCAGGAGGTTCTCGCCGAAAACCAAGACGAGGTCGTAGTCGGGCTGTCCGGGGGTACCAGCGCGTTCGAGGCGGTCGAGCGACCCACCCAGGGGCTGGAGCAGGCCGAGGTCGTCGAGCCGCCTGAACCCATCGGCCGAGAGGCGCCGGAGTTCTCCCAGGATCCGCTCCTTCGACGGCCTCGTGACCAGCTCAGCGTCCCGGCGGATGAGTGCCTCCGTCTCCGGGACGAGCCGGAAGTCGAAGGGCAGCTCGTCTTCGAGCCGCGGGCCGCGCAAGAGCCTCAAGGGGTCGTCCTCAAAGACCGACTCCCCGACGGCGCGCAGGCGCTTGGCCTCGAGATCGTCGTACCCGTTGAAAGGGTCGACCGTCTCAGCGCTGCCGACGCGCTCGGCGATTGCGTTGATGCTGAAGTCCCGCGTCGCGAGATCGGCCTCAATCGGCCCGGTCAGTGGCGTGAAGTCAACCGTGCGCCCGTCCGCAAGGGCAACCCGCCACGCGCCGTGGCGCTCGGAGAGAGGAAAGGGCGCGCCCCCGGACTCGCGGGCAAACAGCCGCGCAGCCCGCTCGGGCTCCGCCAGCGCGACATCGACGTCGACGATCGGCCGGTCGAGCGCGTGATCGCGAACGGCACCGCCGACTATCCAGGCCTCCTCGCCCGCGAACAGCTGCTCGACGAGCTCACGAATCGACGACCACCCGCCTTGCGCGGGCAGGGTCGCTGTTGATCCCGCAAACGAGCTCGTAGTTGATCGTCCCGGCCACACGAGCGTGATCTTCCGCCAGGACCCCGTGCCCGAGCAACGTCACCGGTGTTCCGGCGGGCAGCTCACGGTCGAGCTCGACCGCTAGCGCGTCCATGGAGACCGTGCCGACCACACGGCGGGGCTCGCCGCCGACTCGCACTTCGGTACCGGTCAAATCGCGGCGGAAGCCGTCCGCGTAGCCGATCGGAACGATTCCGATCCAAGTCGGCCGCTCTGCGACGAAGCGGCGCCCGTAGCCGGTGCTCTCACCGGGAGCGAGCTGCCGTACCTGCGCGAGCTGGCTCGCCCAGTGCATGGCGGGCTCGAGCCCGTCCTCTCCCGGATCGCCGCCGAACGGGGAGAGGCCGTAGATTGCGACGCCGCAGCGAGCTGCGTCGAAACGGGCCTCGGGAAAGCGAAGAGCGCCCGCGCTGTTCGCCAGGTGCCTGGTCAGATGAGGGTAGGGCTCAGTCGCCTCGCGGAAGCGCTTGATCTGCGTTGCCGTGAACTCAGCGTCGCAATCCGCACTCGCGAGGTGGCTCATCAGGCCGACCACCCCGTCCGGCGGCTCAGGCAGCTCGGACAGGCCCCAGCGCCCCATGCCCGTGTCGAGCTTCAGGTGAACCCTGACGCCCTCCGGGATCTCATGCGTCGAGACCACCAGCTCCAGAGCGGCCTCGCGAGCCAGCGCGATCTCCCGGCTGGTCGCGGTCGGCCCCATCACCAAAATCCGTTCCTGCAGGAACTCATCGCGGAGCTCGATCCCCTCCTCGACCGTGGCGACGCAGAGGACGCTCGCTCCCGCGCCGAGCGCCGCGGCTCCGACGTCGACCGCGCCGTGTCCGTAGCCGTTCGCCTTGACGACCGCCCAGAGCTCTGCCCCGTCAAGCGCGTCGAGCAGCCGCTTGACGTTGCGGCGAACCGCGCTGAGATCGATGGTCAGCTCAGAGCGCAGCATCGAGTACGCCCGGCAGTTGCGCGATCACGTCGCTTGCGACCAGCCCGCGTTCGTGAGGCACGGCAAGCGCGGCATCGGCGTGAGCGCGGGCAGCAGCCGCGGTGGCGAGCTGTGGCTCCATCCGCTTGGCCAGAAAGGCGCCGACGATGCCGGTCAGGACGTCGCCGGTGCCGGCGGTCGCGAGGCGAGGCGTCCCGGTGCTGATCAGGATTCGCGCACCAGTCGCGGCGACGATCGTCTCGCTTCCCTTCAGAAGAACGATGCATCGAAAGCGTTCGAGCGCGCGGCCGACGGCCTCGAGGCGATGCGCGTCGACCCACGCCGTCTCGACGTCCAGCAGTCGACCGAGCTCACCGGAATGGGGTGTCAGCACCGTCGGCGCGCTTCGCTCGAGCGGCTCGAAGCCGAACAGCCCATCGGCGTCGACGACGGCGGGCAGCTCGGTCTCCTCCAGCAGACGACGGACGAGCTGCCGCGCCTCTTCGTTGCGGCCGAGTCCAGGGCCGAGCGCGAGCGCGGTTGCCCGCTCTGCGGCCTCCGACGCTTCTTCCAGTGGCCGCTTGACCGCCTCGAGCAGGCGCGTCTCGACGACCGGTAGCGACTCGCAAGGCGCGGCGACGGAAACGTAGCCCGCATCAGCGCGGAATGCCGCCTCCGCGGCGAGGCACACGGCGCCGGTCATCCCGGGCGCCCCGCCGACGACCAGCACCGAGCCGGAGCGGTACTTGTTGCCGTCGCGCCGCCGTCGCGGCAAGCGGCGGACGATCTCGCTCGTGACGCGTGCGTGCCTCGTCTCGCTTTGCTCGAGCCCGATGTCCGCGACCTCGATCCGGCCCGCGTGCAGGCTCCCCGGCGCGACCGCCAGGCCGACCTTCTCGCCGTGGAACGTGACGGTCTGCGTCGCCTCGACACAGACGCCCGACACCTCGCCGGTGGAGGCGTCGACGCCCGACGGAACGTCGACCGAGACAACGGGGACGCCGGCGCTCCGGATCGCCTCGATCGAGCGCGCAGCCTCCTCTCGCGGCTCGCCGTGGAAGCCGGTGCCGAAGATCGCGTCGATCACGACGTCCGCGGCGGGCAGCGCGGCGCCAACCTCGACCACCTCAGCGCCAAGCTTCTGCGCAGCAATTCGACCGTCGCCCCCGTTGGCACCCTTGCCGCAGACGGCGACGACGCGTGCGCCGGGGTAGTCTCGTGAAACGGCCGTAGCAACCGCGCCGCCGGCCCGCTCCATCATCGCCTCGACGTCGTGGCCCGCCTCGGCCGCCTTCATCTCCTCGGCCGTGTAGAGCGGCTCGAGCTCAGCCATCGACTACGGCAACCGCCGTCGCCAGCTCACGCGAATGTGACATCGAGAGGTCGATGGCGCCCGCGCCGACCCGCTCCGCCCAGGCCTGCATGCGGCCGGAGAGAGTCACGCCCGGCTTGGGCCGGCCCGCTATCTCGACCTCACGCCAGGCGAATGCACGCGCGACGCCGAATCCGAGCGCCTTGCCGATTGCCTCTTTCCCCGCGAAGCGGGCGGCGTAATGCTGGGGCGGATTGGGGCGCGAGTCGCAGTAGGCCTGTTCGGCCTCGGTGAAACAGCGCTCCCGAAATGACGGGTAGCGCTCGAGTGTACGCCGCACGCGCGCGATTTCGATGAGATCGATACCGATGGTCACGAACTGAAGTCTAGGACTCGGCCGGGTTAAAACGGCCGCGGCGGCAAAGCCACCACGGCCTCCAGAACGGCATCGCAAGCGACGCCTTGGTGAGATCGATACCGACGGTCACGCCAGAAGTTTAGGAACCGGCGCGCTCCACCAGATCCGGCACGTCGGCGATCGAGTCCACCACCGCTTCCGGCTGCGCGCTCCAGGCGCCCGCATCGTCGCGGAACTTGCCGGTGCGGACGAGGATCGTGTGCATCCCGAGCGCCGCGGCGCCGCCGATGTCCGCATCGATGTCGTCGCCGACCATCCAGGCGTTCTCGGGGTCGGCGTCGAGCGCCTCGAGCGCGGCCTCGAAGTACGAGGCGCTCGGCTTTCCAAGCACCGTGGCCATCGTCCCGGTCGCATACTCCAGCCCCACGACGAAGGCGCCGGCGTCGAGCAGCGGCCCCCGCGAGGTCTGCCACCAGGGGTTCTTGTGTAGGCAGTAGAGCCCGGCGCCGGCCTCCAGCTCGGCGAAGGCCCGGCCGAGGTTCATGTAGCTGAACACGCGGTTCGTCTCAGCAGTCTCGTCGGCGCCACCGAGGAGCACGGCGTCCGCGTTGTCGCCGACGAGCTCGACGCCCTCGAGGTCGTCGCGGATAGCCGGCATCGTCAACGCCAGGACGCGTCTGCCTTTGAGGGCCCGCGCCGCCGCGACCGGCGTCGTCTGCAGCTCATCGTCCTCGAGCTCGATTCCGAGCCCGCGGATCGCCTTCGCGAGCTGCAGGCGCGATTGCGTTGTGTTGTTCGTCAGGAACCGGAGGCGGTGACCGGCCTCCCTCAGCCGCTGGACCGCGCGGGCGCCACCGTCGATCGGCTTGCCCGAGATGTGCAGGACGCCGTCCAGGTCGAGCAAAATCGCGGCCATGGCCGGCGAGTCTATTCGGGTCACCAGGTCGGTCTCGATCCCGCGCTCCGAAATCGAGCTCCGCTTCTCGCGCTCGAGCGGACCAGGCGGCCAGCACGCGCAGAAGACCGAAACGCGCGCCGAAGCCATCTTCGACGTCGAGCGATCCGTCGGGCTGACGGAGGCCCAGAAGCGCCGGGTGATCGCGAAGGCGGCCCCCGTGCTGCGGGCGGTCGCCCAGGACGAGCGCAGTCAGTGGCGCAATCGCGAGCTCGCGAGCGAGCGTGTTATAGAGGCGCTCCGAGAGGCGCTGAAGGTCGAGCGCAAGCGCAAGCCGACCAAGCCGAGCGCGGCGGCCAAGAAGCGCCGTCTGGAGCAGAAACGGCGCCGCAGCGAGACGAAGCGGCTGCGCCGACCTCCGGATTAGGCTCGAGCGTCAGTGCAGGTGGCCGGCGTGCTCGAGCGCAGCCGCCTGCCGCTCGCTGCCGTCGACATAACGCTCCGGCTCGGCGTCGAACTTCGCCTTGCAGCCCGCGCCGCAGAAGTAGTAGGTGCGGCCTTCGTAGATCGAGGTCGGCTTGCCCGCCCGGCGATCGACCGTCATTCCGCACACCGGATCCTTCGCGCCGCGCTGAAGCGTGAGGCCGAACAGCACCGCGGCGATCGCAAGAAAGATGATGTTCAGGAAGGTCGTGTAGTTCCAGGAGATCCCCCGGCTCGAGATCGAGTCGATCGAGGGCCTGCTCGTAGGCACCAGGCCGAGGGCGCTGAAGATCCCGTCGACGGTCAGCGCGGCGAGCACCATCGACGCGAACATGATCGCGACGAGCCGAGCAGTCAGCTCGCGGCCGTAGAACTTCGTGTACGCGATCACGATCGGGACGATGATCAGGTCGGCGTAGATGAAGGCGATGACACCGGCAAACGAGATCCCGCCGGCCCAGAGCACCGCGGCCAGCGGCGCGTTCCCGACCGAGCAGACGAATGAGAGCACTGCGACGATTGGTCCGAGTACGACGTTCTCGAGTAGCCGCACAGGCGCCGGCGCGTCCGTGATGAAGAGGGCGTTGAAGACCTTCATCGGCAGCAGGGAGACGAAACCAGCAATCGCGAAGCCTGCCAGGATCTCCTTCCAGAGCATCCCCCAGTCGCTGCGGAAGTTGTGGGCAACATCGGACCACGCCTGCACGGAAGTCAGCCGCTGACGAAGGGAGAGACCTTCTGACGCTGCCGATGTGTGCTGATGGCCTGCCTCGGACGCCTGCGCCTGCCGGCGCCCCTCTTCCTCGAGCCGCCGCGTTACGAACAGCCTCAGCCCCAGCCACATCAGTGCGATCAGGATCACCCCGCCGACGAGCTCGGCGAGTGTGAAGCGCCAGCCGATGAAGATCCAGATCACGATCCCGAGCTCGAAGACGAGATTCGTCGAGGCGAACTGGAACGCCATCGCCGCGGCAAAGCTCGCCCCCTTCGCGAAGAGCGACTTCGCAATCGCGATCGCGGCGTAGCTACAGGACGAAGACGCCGCCCCGAGGGCGGTCGCGCGCGCGATCTCTCGCGGCCCACGAGCCCCGAGCGCCCGCTCGATCCGCGAGCGTGGGACCCATGCCTGAACGATCCCGGACAGCGTGAAGCCGAGCACGAGCGCCCACGCGACCTCCCAGGCCATCTGGAAGCCGTTCCACAGCCCGTCGCCGATCGTCGAGAGCACGCTCACGCCCCCGGGTATAGCAAGCGAAGCCTGAGCTATTCGACCGTGACGGTCTTCGCGAGATTGCGCGGCTGGTCGACGTTGAGCCCGCGCAGCCGCGCGATCCGATAGGCGAGCAGTTGCAACGGTATGACAGCCAGAATGGCTTGCAGGAAGGCCGGCGAGCGTGGCACGAAGATGACGTCGTCGGCGTGGTGCTGGATGTCCTCGTCGCCGTCCGTGGCGATCGCGATTACGTGAGCACCGCGGGCGCGCACCTCCTGGATGTTGGAGACGACCTTCTCGTAGACGTGCGAGCTGGTCGCCACGCAGACGACCGGCGTATCCTCGTCGAGCAGCGCGATCGGCCCGTGCTTCATCTCGCCCGCCGAGTACGCCTCGGTCGGGATGTAGGAGATCTCTTTCAGCTTGAGGGCGCCTTCGAGGGCGACCGGCAGCCCGATATGGCGGCCGAGGTAGAGGAAGAACGGCTTGTCGTGGTACCGGTCGGCGATCTCGTCGATCGGGTGGTTGCCCTCGAGGAAGGCGACCATCTTGGTCGGCAGCGCGTACAACTCGTCGAGGATCACCTCGATCTCCTCGGGCGGCAGGCTCTTCCGCACCTCGGCCAGCTTGAGCGCCACCAGTGAGAGCAGCGCGACCTGCGCGGTGAATGTCTTCGACGCCGCGACGCCGACCTCCATGCCGCAACGGGTGTAGAGCACCGAGTCGACCTCGCGTGTGATCTGAGAGCCCATCATGTTCGTGATCGCGAGCGTTCGCGCACCCTTCTCGCGGGCCAGGCGCATCGCCGCGAGCGTGTCCGCGGTTTCGCCGGATTGCGAGATACCGATCACGAGCGTGTCCTTCGAGAGGACGGGGTTGCGGTAGCGCCATTCGCTGGCGATGTCGGGCTCGACCGGGATCCGGGCCCACTCCTCGATGATGTAGCGGCCGACGACGCCTGAGTGATAGGCGGTGCCGCAGGCGAGGATCACGATCCGGCGCAGGTTCTGGAGCTCCTGGTCGGTCAGGCCGAGGCTCTCCAGCACGAGGTGACCGTGGCGAACCCGGTCGCCGAGCGTCTCCTTGACGGCGTCCGGCTGCTCGTAGATCTCCTTCAGCATGAACGTCTCGTAGCCGGACTTTTCGGCCGCCTCGTCGTCCCAGTCGACCTCGAGGATCTCGCGCTCGACGTGGCCGTTCTCGACGTCGAGGAAGCGTGCGCCCGCCGGGGTGATCGCGACAACCTCACCGTCGTCGATCAGCTGGATCCTGCGCGTCTCGGCCAGGAATGCGGCCGCCATCGAGGCAAAGAACATCTCGCCGTCGCCGACGCCCACCAGCAGTGGGCATTGCAGCCTCGCGCCGACGAGCTCGTCCGGATGATCCTGGTGGATGACGACGAAGGCGAAGTGGCCTTCGAGGTCCTTGTAGGCGGCGCGGACGGCCTCGGCCAGGTCGCCCCGATAGTGGCGTTCGACGAGATGCGTGACCACTTCGGCGTCCGTCTCGGAGCGGAAGCTGTGCCCCTCCGCCTCGAGCGCGTTCTTGAGCTCTCGGAAGTTCTCGACGATCCCGTTCAGGACCACCGCGATCCTCTCTTCGTCGCAGCCGACGAGCGGATGGGCGTTCCGTTCGGAGACACGCCCGTGGGTCGCCCAGCGCGTGTGGCCGAGGCCGGTCGTCGCATCCGACCCGTTGTCGCGAGCCGCCTCCTTCAGGGCCTGGAGATTTCCGACCGCGCGGAGATAATCGAGCCCCTCTTCCTCGAGAAGCGCGAGACCGGCCGAGTCGTAGCCGCGGTATTCAAGCCGCTCGAGACCGTTGAGGAGGAGATCCCTGGCCGGCCTCTGCCCGACGTATCCGATGATCCCGCACATCTGAAGCTCTCCCTTCGCTCTGCCTGACTTTTTGGGGTGAAGCCTCGATCGAGGGACTCTTTCCAAAAGCCCTCATAAATGCACAAAGCCCGGCTGCTTCTCCGGCCCCTTCGTCGTAGCCGGTCAGCCGAGCTCTCGCGTTACGAGAGCGCTGATCCTAGCACAGAGCTCCCGCGCTTTCCAGGGATTTTCGGCCTCGGCGAGCACCCGGACGACGGGCTCCGTACCGGAAGGACGGACAACAATCCGGCCCGAGCCTTCGAGTTCCGTGTTGAGACGCTGAATCTCCTGGAGCAGGTCGTCTGAGAGGTTCTTTGTGGCGACTCGCACATTCTCTTTCGCCTGTGGAAAACGCGGCAACACCGCCGCCGCCTCGGCGAGGGTGCGGCCCTCGAGCGCGGCGCAGAGGAGCAGCGCGGCCGCGAGACCGTCACCCGTGACGTGATCCTTCAGGTAGATGATGTGACCCGACTGCTCGCCACCGAGCACGCCGCCCTCGCGGCGGAGCGCCTCCAGCACGTAGCGGTCACCGACGTCGGTCGTGACCAGGCGAATACCGCGCTCCTCCGCGAAGCGGTGGAAGCCGTAGTTCGTCATCACCGTCACGGCCACGAGATCGACGCCGAGGCGATCGGCGAGGATCGCCAGAATCTGGTCGCCGTCAACTGCCGCTCCGTTGGCGTCGACCGCGAGCATCCGGTCGCCGTCGCCGTCGAAGGCGACGCCGAGATCGAAGTCGCCTGTGAGGACGGTCCGCTGGAGGAGCGACAGATCGGTCGCGCCGCACCCGACATTGATGTTCGTCCCGTCCGGCTCGGCCCCGATTGCGGTCACCTTCGCGCCGAGCTGCTCGAAGGCCTGTGGCGCGATCGCGGAGTAGGCGCCGTTCGCGCAGTCGACGGCGACGCGCACGCCGGAGAGGTCGCTGCCAAACCGTTCGATGATGTGCTCCAGGTAGCTGTCCGTCGCAACGCTCACGCGGTCGATCTCCCCGTCTCCGGGTCCCTCTTCCTCGAGCAGGCTCTCGATCTCCTCCTCGTCCGAGTCGGTCAGCTTCTGGCCGTCGCGGTCGAAGATCTTGATCCCGTTGTATTCGGGCGGGTTGTGCGAGGCCGAGACGACGACGCCGAGGTCGAGTGCGAGGAGAGCGACCGCGGGCGTGGGAAGCACGCCGGCCAGCACGGCGTTGCCGCCGGCCTCCACGATCCCCCGCGCGAACGCCTCTTCCAGCTCGGGTCCCGAGGCGCGCGTGTCGCGGCCGACGAAGACGCGGCCGCCCTTCGACCAGAGCGTCGCCGCCTTGCCGAGGCGCTCGATGAACTCGGGCGTGAGGTCCTCGCCGAACACTCCTCGGACTCCGTCCGTCCCGAAAAACTGCCGCGTCATCGCGGCGACGCTAGCGCTTGGAGAATTGGGGAGCTTTACGAGCCTTGTGAAGGCCGGCCTTCTTGCGCTCCACGATACGGGCGTCACGGCTCAGGAAGCCGGCTCGCTTGAGCGGCTCGCGGAGATTCGGATCGGCATCGACGAGCGCGCGGGCGATTCCGTGCCGGACCGCTCCGGCCTGGCCGCTCGGGCCACCGCCGTGCACGCGGACGCGGACGTCGAACGTGCCTTCGACCCCGGCGACCTTCAGCGGCGCGAGCGCCAGCTCGCGGTGCGTGAGGCGCGGGAAGTAGGTCTCGATCGTCTTGCCGTTGAACCAGGTTGCGCCGTCGCCCGGCCGCAGGATCACGCGCGCCACGGACGTCTTGCGCTTGCCGGTTCCCTGGTACTGGGCCGGTTCGGTGGCGGTTGCCATCGCTACCTCAGCTCCAACGTCTGCGGGGCCTGGGCCTCATGGGGATGCTCCGGGCCGGCGTAGATCTTCAGCTTGTTCAGCTGTTGCCGCGCGAGACGGTTGCGCGGAAGCATGCCCTTGACCGCCTTGCGGATCACCTCTGTCGGCCGGCGCTCGAGCTGGTCTCGCAGCGGCCGGCTGCGCAGACCGCCGGGATAGCCCGAGTGACGGTAGTAGAGCTTGTCGTCCAGCTTGTTCCCGGTGACGGCGACCTTCTCGGCGTTCACGACGACGACGAAGTCGCCTGTGTCGACGTGCGGGGTGTACTGCGGCTTCGTCTTGCCGCGCAAGGTGTCTGCGATCTGGGTCGCCAAGCGACCGAGGGTCTTGCCCTCGGCATCAACGACGTACCAGCGGCGCTCGATCTCGCCGGGCTTTGCGTTCCAGGTCTTTTGCATGGAAACGGCGGACTGGGCGTCCGCCGAGGCCGAATCCTAGCAATCCCTCGCGAAAGGCCTGCGCGCCGCCATGGCTTGGGTGGCGAACATACGCGGCATCCATCGCCGCGGCGGCCACACGGCCGACGGCGATCACCGTGCGTCCTCGTGCAAGGCGTTGTGCGAAAAGGACCCCGCTTTCGATCTCGGCCCGCGTCGGCCGTCGGTTGGAGGTCGCTGTGCCTGGATGGGTCGGTACGACGTTCCAGCAAAGCACCTCGTCTTCGAGGCGGAGCTCTCGCAGGGTGGCGCGGACGATCGTCGCGGTCGATTCGGCAGGGGCGCGGCCCGTCAATTGGCGCTCGGAGGTGAACGGCAGGCCGCTGACGCGTGCGCCGCGGTAGCCCGGCGCCTCGCCGACGAGCAGGAAGTTGGCCCGTTCGCGGACTACGAGGTAGTTCGCGAGGCGACGCCTCAGCAAACCCGCGCGTGGTCCTTCGCGATAGAAGTTGAATGTGGCGCCGATCTCCGCAGCGGCCAGCTCCTCGACGAAGCTCACCGTTCGAACTCTGACGGACGGCGGCCAGCAGCCGCTCGAGGTCGCGCACGCGATCGCGGACTGGCTCGGCGAAGCCCGTGAATCGCTCGAGCTTGCGCAGTACGATTTCCACCTCGCTCCGGACACAGCGGAGGTCGTCGCCGGTGCGATCCGCAAGGCGTCGGCGCGTGGGGTCGCGGTGCGGATCATCTACAACGTCGATCACCGTTACCCGATCGCCGTGCCGCCGCCGCCTGAGCCCGACGTCGAGCTGATTGCGTCGCTCGGCGTGCCGTCGAAGGCGGTCGGAGGCGTTCCGGACCTGATGCATCACAAGTTCGTCGTCCGCGACCGGCAAACCGTCTGGACCGGGTCGACGAACTGGACCGACGACTCGTGGGCGAGGCAGGAGAACGTGATTCTCGCGGTCGACTCGCCTGAGCTCGCGGAGTCCTTCGTCGAAGACTTCGACCAGCTCTGGGCCCAAGACCTGGTCGAGGAGACGGGTTTCGTGCCGCCGCGGCGGATCCACGTCGACGGATTGCTCGTCCGGCCCTGGTTCACTCCCGGGTTCGGCGAGGATCTGTCGGCGCGGATCGCCCGCGTGATCGGCCGGGCGAAGCAGCGGGTCCGCATTTGCTCACCGGTGATCACCGCGTCGCCTGTGCTTGCGGTGCTCGCGCAGGTTGTGTCCGAAGGCAAGCTCGACGTCGCGGGCTGCCTGGACGCGCCTCAGATCCAGGGCGTCGTCCACGAGTGGGGCGTCAACGGGAACGTCGCCTGGAAGCTGCCGCTGCTCCAGCGCGTGCTGGACGGCGAGTTCACGGGGAAGCCGTCGACGCCGTACGGGTCCGGCACCGTTCACGACTTCATGCACGCGAAGGTTGTGGTCGCCGACGAGGTCGTGTTTGCGGGCTCGTTCAACCTCTCGCGTTCGGGGGAGCGGAACGCCGAGAACGTGCTCGAGATCCATGATCCTGAGCTCGCCGGGCAGTTGAGCGCGTACGTGGACGAGGTGCGTCACCGCTACCCGCGCGTTCAGCTCCCGGACTGATTCTGCCGCTTCCTACCGCCGAGCGGGCTCCCGCCATGTTCCCTGGAGCCATGCCTGTGGATCAAAAGTCACACTCTCGTTTCACTAGCCATGACTTGCCGCGGCATGTCAGGGGGACAGTCCTCAGGACCTGGCGCGCGAGGCCGACGCTGGGCGAGGCAGGTCGGGTCGGGTCGGGTCGGGTCGGGTCTCTACGCGGTCAGGCGAGCACGCGATGCCTGGGCGCCTCAGTCACTCCCACTCGATCGTCGACGGCGGCTTCGACGAGATGTCGAGAGCAACGCGATTGACGGCCGGGATCTCGTTGATGATCCGGCTCGAGATCGTCTCCAGCAGGTCATAGGGAAGCCGCGCCCAGTCGGCGGTCATCGCGTCCTCGGACGTGACGGCACGGATCACGATCGGGTACGCGTACGTCCGCTCGTCGCCCTGGACGCCGACCGAGCGGATCGCCGGCAGCACCGCGAAGCACTGCCAAAGCTCGCGGTAGAGCCCGGCGCGCCGGATCTCTTCGAGCAAGATCGAATCGGCCTCGCGGAGAGTCTCGAGGCGCTCGTGCGTGACCTCGCCGATGATGCGGATCGCGAGACCGGGGCCAGGGAACGGATGCCGCCAGACCATCCGCTCAGGGAGGCCGAGCTCCTCGCCGACGCGCCGTACCTCGTCCTTGAACAGCAGCCGCAGCGGCTCGACGAGCTCCATCTCCATCTCGTCCGGCAAGCCGCCGACGTTGTGGTGCGACTTGATCTTCGCGGCGACGCCCTCCGTGCCGCCGGACTCGATCACGTCGGAGTAGAGCGTGCCCTGGACGAGGTATCTCGTCGCGCCCAGCTTCCGCGCCTCCGCCTCGAAGACGCGGATGAACTCCTCCCCGATCCGAGCCCGCTTCTCCTCGGGATCGTCGACGCCCTCGAGGCGCGCCAAAAACCGCTCTTCGGCGGTGACGTGCACCAGCGGAACGTGAAAGTGGCCGCGAAAGGTCTCGATGACCTGGGCGGCCTCGTCCTTCCGCAGCAGCCCGTGATCGACGAACACGCACGTCAGCTGATCACCGACCGCCTTGTGGACGAGGAGCGCCGCCACGGCGGAGTCGACGCCGCCGCTCAAGGCGCAAAGCACGCGCTCGGACCCCACCTGCGCGCGGATCCGCTCGACCTGCTCCTCGATCACCGCAGCTGCCGTCCACGTCGCCGGCGCGTCGGCGACCGAGTAGAGGAAGTTCTTGAGCACCTCGGTGCCGCAGGGCGTGTGCACGACCTCCGGGTGGAACTGGACGCCGTAGAGCTTCTTCCCGGGATGCTCGAAGGCAGCGATCGGGGTCGAGTCCGACCCCGCCACGACCCGCGCGCCCGCAGGCGGCGCGGTCACTGAGTCACGGTGGGACATCCAAGTCGTCTGCTGCTCCGGCAGGCCGGCGAAGAGGGCACCCTCGTGCACACGAACCTCGGTCTTGCCGAACTCGGACACCCCCGTCCGGTCGACGCTGCCGCCGAGGTCCTGCGCCATCAGCTGCATCCCGTAGCAGATGCCGAGCGTGGGGATGCCAAGCTCGTAAATCCTCGGGTCGATCCGCGGCGCGCCTTCCGCGTAGACCGAGGCGGGGCCGCCGGAGAGCACGAGTGCGAGCGGGTTTCGCGCCCGGATCGCTTCGGCGCTTACCCCGTGCCCGACGAGCTCCGAATACACACGGCACTCCCGGACCCGGCGAGCGATCAGCTACGAGTACTGGCCGCCGAGATCGATCACGAGCACAGGACGTTCCTCGGCCGGCGGTTCCGGCTGAGGAAGCGCGACGACCTCGCCCATCGGCACTAACTTCGCCGGTAGTTGGGGGCGTCCGCGATCGTCGTCATCCCGTGCGGATGGCTCTCGCGGAGGCCGGCGCCGGTGATGCGCACGAACCGCGCGTCCTTCATCTGCTCGATCGAGGCAGCCCCGCAGTAGCCCATCGCCTGGCGTAGTCCGCCGACGAGTTGATGGAGCACGTTCGCGACCGGGCCCTTGTAGGGCACACGGCCCTCGACGCCCTCGGGGATCAGCTTGTCGACGTCCTCGACGTCGCCCTGGAAGTAGCGGTCCTTCGAGTATCCGCGCGCCTTCATCGCGCCGAGCGAGCCCATGCCTCGGTACTGCTTGAAGCGCTCCCCGCCCACGAGGATTACGTCGCCCGGGGCCTCGTCCGTCCCCGCGAGAAGGGCACCGCCCATCACCGTGTCCGCGCCCGCTGCGATCGCCTTCGCGACGTCGCCGGAGGAGCTGAGCCCGCCGTCGCCGATCACCGGCACGCCGTGCCGCTCGGCCGCCCGCGAGCACTCGTAGATCGCCGTCACCTGCGGGACACCCACGCCGGCGACGACGCGCGTCGTGCAGATCGCCCCCGGCCCGATCCCGACCTTGATCGCATCCGCGCCCGCGGCGATCAGCGCCTCGGTCGCCTCGGCGGTCGCGATGTTGCCGGCGATCACCTCGCCGTCCCATTGCCGTTTCAGCCGCCGCACCATCTCGACCACGTTTCGCGAATGGCCGTGCGCGGTGTCGACGACCAGGACGTCGGCGCCGGCCTCGGTCAGCGCGGCGGCACGGTCGTCGGCATCCGGGCCGACGCCGACTGCGGCGCCAACGCGCAGCCGACCCTGCTCGTCCTTCGTCGCGTGCGGGAACTCGATCTGCTTGCGGATGTCCTTCACGGTGATCAGGCCCTTCAGGCGGCCCTCTGCGTCGACGACCGGCAGCTTCTCGATCTTGTGCCGGTGGAGGATCGCGCGCGCCTCGTCGAGGGTCGTCCCGATCGGCGCGGTGACGAGGTCGCGATCGGTCATCAGCGCCGAGACCGGCTGCTCGGCGCCCTCGTCGCGGAAGCGAAGATCGCGGTTGGTCAGGATCCCGACGAGGCGGCCGTCGGCGTCGGTGACCGGAACCCCGGAGATGTGGTACTTCGCCATCAACTCGAGGGCAGCGTCGACCGGGGCGTCCGGAGGCAGCGTCACGGGCTCCACGATCATCCCCGACTCCGAGCGCTTGACCTTGTCGACCTCCGCAACCTGGTCTTCGATCGAGAGGTTGCGGTGAAGGATCCCGAGACCCCCCTCACGCGCGAGAGCGATCGCGAGCCGGGCTTCCGTGACCGTGTCCATCGCGGCCGAGATGACCGGAATTTCGAGTGAGATCCTCCGGGTCAGGCGCGTCGCTGTAGAGACCTCGTTCGGAAGCACCGCCGACTCGGCCGGCACCAGCAGGACGTCGTCGAAGGTCAGGCCCTCGCGCGCAAACTTGCGATCGAGCTCGACGAGGCGCTCGATCGTCTCTGGCGTGAGGTCAACACTCAACTGGCGATCGATGGTACCAACC
>JALYLK010000067.1 GCA_030774275.1 Actinomycetota bacterium | reverse complement strand
GTCTACGAGAAGCCTTAGAAGGGTCGCTACCCGGCGGAGTCGAGAAAGGCGAGAGTGCGCTTCTTGAGCAGCGCTGCCGCCTCTTCATCGAAGTCGCCGAGGCTGCTATCTGCGAACAGGTGGCCGTCACCCGGATAGAGAAAGAACTCGGCATTGTCGATCTCTTCAAGGAGCTCGCGGGCGACGACGAGGTCTTCCTCGCCCCATTCGTCGTCCTCCATCATGTGGATCTGGAGGGGAACGCCGTCCGGCCACGGGGTCTCGAACTCCGAGGGCGGCACACAGCCGTGGAAAAGCAGGGCTCCTCGGGCGCCTGGACGTGTCTGAGTCAGCATCTGAGCCGGCAGGACGCCTAGAGAGAAACCGCCGTAGACGAGCTCGGCGGGCAGATCCTCCGCGGCGGCGGCGCCTCGCTGGATGATCACCTCGAAACCGACTTGCTTCGCGTAGCCAACCCCATCGTTGAGCTCCGCAAACGTCTTGCCGTCATACAGGTCAGGAGCGTGCACCACATGGCCGGCGGCCCGCAGCTCGTCGACGAAAGCCAGAAATCCGTCGGTCTGACCCTGGGCGTGGCGAAACAGCAGTACCTCGGCCACGGCTCGGCACTGTACCCACCCCTCGAGCGAACCAGCCGGCGTTTCGGCACGAGCCCGGCCGGAGTCTGTTCAAGCTCTGCCTCGGAAATCGCTCCGAGACGAAGCCACGCAACGCGGATAGCATCGCGGCGCAGTGACCGGTCGACGGCTTGCCGATCGGCGTCGCCCTCGATGCCGCCTGCGGGACAGGCCGCCACAGCACCTATCTCGCGGCGCTTGGCCACGAGGTGATCGGCGTGGACAGTTCGGCCGCGATGTTGCGACGGGCACACGAGAAGGTCCCCGAGGGCGAGTTCCACGAGGCCGACCTGCACGACCTGCCGCTGCCCGACGACCACGTCGACCTCGTCCTGTGCGCGCTCGCCCTGATGCACGTCCCAGACCTCGAGCCGGTGCTCACGGAATTCGTCCGTGTCTTGCGGCCGGGGGGCAGCCTGGTGATCTCGGATTGGCGCACCCTCGTCAAGGAGATGCTCTGCCGGTGGTCAAGGATGGCCCCGACGGGAGCCCCGGCTACCTGCCGACCAAGGCTCGCCTGACCAGCGAGTACCTCGCAGCCGCCCTCCCCCTCGGCCTGCAGGTGTGCAGGTGCGAGGAGCCTCGAGTCCCGTTCCCGCTGGTCGACAGCAATGGCGAATCGATCCACGGGGCGCCGGACCCGCCGCACGTCCCCGGCGCGCCGCCGAGCATCTGGGCGCTTCATCGTTGGTGCCCGGTCGCCACCAACGCCGCGTATCGCGGGAAGGTCTCTTCCATCATCTGGCACTTTCAGTTGGGCGACGCCTGACCTTCGATTCGGGCCGCCGGACGCCTCCGACAGGTCGGCGGAAGGAGGGCTATCTTTGTCGCAGAGCCGAGGGGTCCTCTTCTAAGGGAGGGTGCGCACCGCTCCGGGAGGGGTGCGTGCTTGGGGTCATCGGCTCTACCTTCGCTGCGTCGAAGCGTCCGCGCGCCTCGCCGACTCCTGCGACCGTCAAGTCTGTCAACAAAAACGCCGATGCCTCGGCCGAGATGAGCGAGTTTGCCGTCACCCGTCGCGTCGAGCGCGTCCAGCTCGAGGCGAACGCCGTCCTCAGCGAGGCCTGGCGGCTGTACAAGCGTCTCTTTGCCCGCTCGGTCGTGCTGGGCGCAATCGTCTTCGGCGCTCTCGGGCTGGTCGAGCTGTTCGGACGTTCCGGCCAAGCCAGTTCAGCTGTCGGTCTGCTCTCGCTCGCGTTCACCGTCGCCGGCGTCGCGCTTCTCCAGGGCGGCCTGGTCGAGATCGTTCGCGGGCTGCATGCAGACGGCGACGACGAGCCTGGGGCGGGCGAGCTCCTCGGACGGGCGGGGGGCCGACTCGGCAAGCTCGTCTGTGTCTCGCTGCTCACGGCCATTGGGTGCACCCTCGGTGCGCTGCTGCTGGTTGTGCCCGGCTTGATCCTGATGACGCGCTGGGCGGTCAGCGTCCCGGTGGCGATGCTGGAGGAAGGCAATGCTCGCGGCGCTCTCCGACGTTCGCGCCAGATCGTTGCCGGCAACGGCTGGCCAGTCTTCAGGGTCCTTTTCGCGGTTGGGCTGCTGACCTTCCTCGTCGAGATTCCGTTTCTGTTGGTCGCGAGCGGGGCCGGCCTGTTTGGCTGGTGGGTGGCCACGACGCTCGCCTCTGCGCTGACCGCGCCATACGCCGCCCACGCGCTCACGGTCGTCTACTACGGGCTGGTGCAGCCGGGCAGACCGGTTGTGCTCCCGCCGGGGCAGCGCTGGCAGTCGGTTTGGCAGGAGCAGGATGGCGAGGTTGGCGGATCGCGGGACCCCGACGATCGAGCCACTGCTTTCTGGGCCGAGCAGAAAGCTCGGTTCGAGGAGCGCGAAGGCCGCCCTCGCAGCTGAGGCGCCGGCCTTCGTCTCTACGGCAGGCGTTTCAGGAACCGGGCGTAACCCCCGGCCGTCTCGAAGCCGAGCTTTTCGTACAGCCGCTGCGGCCAGTCGTCGGCGTCCGCGACGAGGAAGGTGAGGTCGTTACCGATCGCGTGCGACTCGGCGACCGCGCGGAGGACCAGCGCGCGTGCCAGGCCCCGGTTCCGGTAGTCCGGCAGCGTGACGACGTTCTCGACTTGCCCGACGCCGTTCTGGGAGTAGAGCTCCGTGTGCGCGACGAGCTTTCCGTCCGCTTCTGCGGCGAAGAGGCGTGTCGGAACCGCCTCGCTGATCAGCCGGCGATGTTCGAGGATTTGCCCGACGAGCCGCTCGTCCTTGCCGTGCGGCTGATGGCGGATCGCCTCGGCCCAGAGCGGCCGTAGGGCCTGCTCGTCGACCTCGCGCACCTCATGCTCGGCCGGCCGGTCCGGCTGGCCGCGCTGAACCATCAGCACGAATCGCTCCGGCTCCCACCCGAGTGCGGCGAACTGTGGCTCGAGCCGCTCTCGCTGCTCTGCGTTGCGGATGTTGACGCGGCGGTGGCCGATTCCGGCGGCGGCCTGGACGCGTTCTGCCTCCGCGGCGAGACTGGCTGCCGTTGCGTTGCCGGGCTCCTCCGCGCGCAGGAAGTTGAGGTCGTGGACTCGAGCCAGGCGGGTATCGACCACGACCGGGCCGTAGGGCGTGGGCTCGAGCCGCTCGGCGGTCCGCTCGTCGATCCGGTCCATCAGCGCGAACGCGCGATCGAACTCACTCATCGCCGAGGCGCTTCGGATGACCAAGCATGCTGAGCTCGGCGATGTCGCGCTTGAAGAAGAGCGCGACGGTCCAGTCGGTGACCACGCGAAGCTTTTTCGAGAGCAACGGGAGCTGGTAGAGGTGGTATGTCCGAGTGATCCACCAGCCGAGGAAGCCGCGGAACTTGAGACCCATCACCTCGGCGATGCCCTTGTGCTGCCCAAGGGTCGCGACCTGGCCGATCATTCGGTAGCGGTAGGGCTTCGGCTCTCCGCGCAAATTTTTGGCCAGCCGGCGGGCCTGCCGGAGAGCGTGCTGCGAGGTTGGCGGATCGGGCTGACCCGGCGTGGCTGTGTTGGGGACCCGGGCGCAGTCGCCGAGCGCCCAGATGTTCGGCTGGCCCTCGACGCGAAAGGTCTCGTCGACCTTGACGCGGCCGAAGTCGTCGAGCGGGAGGCCGAACTTCCCGAGCAGCGGGTTCGGGCGGGCGCCTGTCGTCCAGACGACCGTGCTCGTGAGGATGCGGTCGCCGTCGGAGAGCAAGGCTGCGTGTGGCTCGATCGCTTCCAGCGTCGTGCTGACCCGGATGTCGACGCCGCGGCGCTCGAGTTGCTCGGCCGCGTATTCGCCCAGCCGCGGGGGGATCTCCGGCAGGATCTTCGGCGCCGCGTCGACCAGCACCCAGTGTTGGGGTGTCGCTCGCACCTCGTCCGGATAGTGGCGCAGGGCGTCGCGGGCCAGGTCCGAGAGCTCCGCGAGCGCCTCGACTCCCGCGTAGCCGGCGCCGACGAAGACGAAGGTGAGCTCGCGGCGTCGGTGTGCATCGGTGGGGGCCGCTGCAGCAGCTTCGAGCCGCCGCAGGACGTGGTTGCGCAGTGCGATTGCGTCGGCGAGGTCCTTGAAGCCCATCCCGTACTCGGCCAGGCCAGGGATCGGGAACGTTCGTGGGATCGCGCCAAGCGCAACGACGAGGTTTCGATAGTTGATGTTGACAAGTGCTTCTTCGGTCTCGACCTGGACCCGCTGGCGCTCGGGATCGTGCTCGACAGCGCGGCCGAGGACGAGGTCGGCGTGAGGGCACATCAGCCGGAGCGGCACGACGACGTGCCGCGGCTCGAGCGTGCCCGAGGCGGCTTCCGGCAGCATCGAAGCGAAGAGCATGAAGTTCTCGGGGCTGACGATTGTCGCTCCCTGGTTCTTCAGCAGCTTCGCGACGTAGCTCCCGGCGAAACCGCCGCCGAGGATCAGGGTGCCGCCGCGTGCCTCCTCGTCCATAGCGCTCTAGCATTTCACCCGTGGCGCTTCAAGTCGCCGTTATCGGCAGCGGTCGCGAGCACGAGGCGCGGGCCGAGGAGGTTGGGCGCTTGCTCGCGGAACGCGGCTGCACGGTTGTCACGGGCGGGCTCGGGGAGGTGATGGCAGCGGCAGCGCGGGGCGCCAAGAAGGCCGGCGGGACGACGATCGGGATCCTGCCGGGCGAGAGCCGCGCCGGCGCGAACGAATGGATCGACTACGTTGTCGTGACGGGGATCGGGCACGCGCGCAACCTCGCGGTCGCCGCGTCGGGCGATGCAGTGATCGCCATCGGCGGTAGTTGGGGGACGCTGACGGAGATCGGCTTCGCCCGGCGGCTCGGCCGCCGCGTCGTGGCGCTGGAGTCGGGATGGGAGCTCGAGGGCGTCGAACGCGCGGCTACGCCCGCGGAGGCCGTTGAGGCTGCGCTGAAGCCCTGACTCGTTGCGCCTCGGCCGCAGGTGTCGACGCGTGACCGCGCGGGACGTGGCTCTTTTGCGATCACGCGGCGGTGCCGTGCTGCCGCTTCGTCGGGGGCTGTCCCCACGAACTGCCACTACGCGACAGGTGTGGACGAAAAGCCACTCTTTCCTTACACGGAAATAGCGGCCGAGTGCTTCGGCCGCGGCCGATCGGGCCTAGCCGACTTCGGCCAATCGGCGCTCGAAGAAGGAGCGCTCGACGGGGTTCGTCGCCAGTTCGAGCGCGCGTCGGTATGAGGCGGCTGCTTCTTCGTGCCGGCCGCCGCGGCGGAGCAGGTCGGCGCGGGCGGCGTGGAGGAGGTAGTAGTCGTCGAGGCCCTCGATCCGGTCGATCAGCGTCAGACCACGATCGGGGCCGTCGGCCATCGCGATCGCGGCGGCTCGGTTGAGCTCGACCACGGGCGAAGGCGCAAGCGTCACGAGCTCGTCGTACAGCCCGACGATCCGGGCCCAGTCGGTGTCGGTGGGTCGATCGGCGTGCGCGTGGACGGCGGCGATCTCGGCCTGGATGCGGTAGGTCCCGAGCCCGCGCGCTCGGGAGAGAACTCGGTCGCCTTCGGCGATCCGGTCGCGGTTCCAGAGGCCGCGGTCCTGGTCTTCGAGCAGGATCAGCGTTCCGTCGGCGGCGACCCGCGCCGCGCGCCGCGAGTCGTGGAACAGCATCAGCGCGAGCACGCCGAGCGCCTCGGGCTCGTCTGGCATCAGGACCGCGAGCAGCTTGGCGAGCCGGATCGCCTCCTCGCAGAGGTCGCCGCGCACGAGCCGGCCGGCCGAGGTGCCGACGTAGCCCTCGTTGAAGACGAGGTAGAGAACGGCGAGGACAGCATCGAGACGGTCGGGCAACAGGTGCTCGGGCGGCACGCGGAACGGAACGCCCGCATCACGGATCTTCCGCTTCGCGCGCACGAGCCGCTGCCCCATCGTCGTCTCTGGCATGAGGAACGCCCGGGCGATCTCGGTCGTCGTCAGGCCTCCGACCGCCCGCAGGGTCAGGGCGACCTGTGCTTCCGGCGCGAGTGCCGGGTGGCAGCAGGTGAAGATCAGGCTGAGTCGCTCGTCGGGCACGGACTCGTCGCTTTCCTCGTGGGTCTCCAGCGCCGTCAGCCGCTGGAGCAGCTCCGTCTTGCGCGCGAGCGTCTGCTCCCGCCGGATGCGGTCGATCGCCCGGTTGCGAGCGGTCGCGACCAGCCAGGCGCCGGGATTGTCGGGCGTCCCGTCGCGAGGCCAGCGCTCGATCGCAGTCGCGATCGCGTCCTGAAGGGCGTCCTCCGCGAGCTCGAAGTCGCCGAGGACGCCGATCAGGGTCGCGAGGACGCGGCTCCACTCCTCGCGGAAGACGGTTTCGACAGCGTTCAGTGCTCGACCACCGGCCTGACCTCGATCGCCCCGCCCGTCCGTGCCGCCGGAATCTTCCCGGCGACCTCGATCGCCTCGTCCAGGTTGTCGGCTTCGATCAGGTAGAAGCCGCCGAGGTACTCCTTCGTTTCCGCGAAGGGGCCGTCTGTGGTCAGCGTCTTGCCGTTGTCGACGCGGACCGTGGTCGCCTTCGAGAGGTCGCCGAGGTCGGCGCCGCCCTTCGTCTTCGGGTCGCGGCTGATCGCCATGTACTGCTCGGTCATGGCCTGCTGCTCTTGCTCGCTGAAGGTCTCCCAGCGGCCCTCGTCACCGTAGATCAACAGTGCGTACTGCATCTCTCGCCTCCTTGTGTCGATGTCGAGAGTACGACGAACGCGCTCGCGCGATTTCGACATCGCGACGAGACTGGCCAGCAGCCGTGTCCAGACGGGCCGCGTGGAAACGTTGTTACTGACTCGGCACGATTAGGCCTTGACGAAAACCAGTGTCGGACACCGGGCTTAAAACGCCACGTCTCGACACGACCGTTTTGGACACGGCCTAGTGTCGGGACGAGAGCATCCGCTCGAGGAGGGCGAGCGCGCCACCTTTGTCGAGCGGCTCGTTCAGGTTGCCGCACTTCGGGCTCTGAACGCAAGACGGACAGCCGAGCAGGCAAGGGCAGCCGGACAGCATCCTCGCCGTGTCCTCGACCCAGCCCTCGAAGGCCTCGAAGCCGCGCTCGGTGATACCGACGCCGCCCGGATGGCCGTCGTAGACGAAGATCGTCGGCGCGCCGGTCTGGTAGTGAACGTTGGTCGAAAGTCCGCCGATGTCCCAGCGGTCGCACATCGCCCAGAGGGGGAGCAACGCGATCAGGGAATGCTCGGCGGCGTGGAGCGAGCCGAGCAAGCGGCGTTCCGAATCGAGGTCCTCGGTCATCGACGGTTGAGGGACGAACCAGATCGCCTCGGTCTCGAACTCGGTCTGCGGGAGGTCGAGCTGCACGAGATCGAGCGAGGCCTGATCGTGGATCGATTTCTTCTGGTACGCGACCACCTGCTCGCTGACGACCACACTGCCGAAGGCCAGCTCGAGCCCGAGCCGCCACTCTGTTCGGCGCGCCTGGTCGATCGAGGTCATCGTCTCCTTCTTCGCCTGCGTGTAGTAGTCGCCCGAGAACGGCTCGACGAGTGCGGCGCGGGCCTCGAGGTCGAGGGAGACCACGCGAAACTGCTCGCCGAGATGGAGGTAGATCGCGCCCTCGTGGACGGTCGAATAGGCGCGTTCGTGCTCGACCAGGCCGAGAACCGAGCCGGTCGAGCGGTCGACGACGGTGAAGGCGTCCATTCCGGTCGAGCGGAGCGGCACGCGCGCGGCCGGGTAGTCGCGGCCGGCCCAGACGTAACCGGCGTCTGTCTTCTTCAGCTCCGGCAGCTCGGCCGCCCGCTCGAGCGCGGTATCGCCGAGAATCTCCCGGTCGGTGTCGTCGAGCGGCGCCTCGAACGCCGCTGTCAAAACGTGGCCGTCCAAGACACGGTGGTTCTCGTGGTCGAGGATCGCGGCCTCGACCCGCCGTCCGAGCAGCGCCTCCGGTTCCCGCATGAAGTACTGGTCGAGCGCGTCCTCGCTCGCCACCAGGGCCGCAAGGCCATGGCCTCGGCGACCCGCACGGCCCCACTGCTGGCGCAGGCTCGAGACCGTGCCCGGGAAACCGACGGAGACGACGGCGTCGAGCAGGCCGACGTCGATTCCGAGCTCGAGGGCGTTCGTGGCGGAGACGCCGAGCAGCTCGCCTGCCGAAAGGCGCTGCTCGATCTCCCGCCGCTGCGCCGGTGTGTAACCGGCGCGGTAAGGAGAGAGGCGGCGGGCGTCGCCGAGCCGGTCTGCTGTGAAGCGGTGGATCAGCTCCGCGGCCTTGCGGCTTTTCGCGAAGAGGAGCGTTCGCAGATCACGGGAGACGAGCTCTCCGAGCACGCGAGAGCCCTCGCCGAGCGGCGATGCGCGCAGCCCGAGCTCCTCGTCCGTGAGTGGCGGGTTCCAGAGGACGACCGTCCGCTCCGCGCGCGGGGCGCCGTCATCCCCGATCACCGTTGCCGGGACACCGAGCAGCCGCTCGACGAGCTCGCCGGGATTCGCGATCGTCGCCGAGGCGAGCAGGAACTGCGGCTCCGCTCCGTAGATCCTTGCCAGGCGCCGCAGCCGGCGGAGCACGTTAGCGACGTGCGAGCCGAAGACGCCCCGGTAGACGTGTGCCTCGTCGATGATCACGTAGCGGAGATTCGAGAGCACGTCGCCCCAGCGGTCGTGATGGGGCAGTACGCCGACGTGGAGCATGTCCGGGTTCGTCAGGACGAGGTTCGCCCACTTGCGGATCTGCCAGCGCCGCTCGGTCTCGGTGTCCCCGTCGTAGATCGCGGCCCGAAGACGCGGCAGGCGGAACGTCGAGAGCGACCTCAGCTGGTCCTGTGCGAGCGCCTTGGTCGGATAGAGGTAGAGCGCCCGCTGCTTCGGCTCCCGGGCGATCGCGTCGAGTACGGGCAGGTTGAACGCGAGCGTCTTTCCGCTCGCCGTGCCGGTCGTGACAACGATGTGCTCGCCGTTTGCAGCGGCGTCCCAGGCCTCCCGCTGGTGGGTGTACAGCTGGTCGATGCCCTGTGCCGCAAGCGCGTCGCGTACCCGCGGGTGCAGCTCGTCCGGAAGCGGCGCGAGCCGGGCTTCGCGCGCCGGCTCGCTGCCGAGGTAAGCGATCTCCTCGCCCTGGAGGAGATCACCCCAAGGGCTGGTCACGACGCTCATCGCCGCGCCCGCAGCGCAACGGTGTAGGGATAGTCCTGGTCACTGAGCTCCTCGAATCGCTCGACTCGGAACCCCGCGCCCAGGAAGGCGTTCAGGAAGACCTCGAGCGGAAGATGCGCGCTGTCGACGCGCGCACGGAGACCGTCGGGACGGGCGACGCCCGGAGCGGAGCTGTCATAGCGCCTCGAAGGACGGTAGCCGCGGTGCAGCTCGGGAACGCCTTCGGCGCCGAGGAACAGTGAGTGTGGTCCCACGAAGCACGGATGGGCACCGATGTAGACCACCGGAGCTTCGGGCCGCAGCACCCGTGCGGTCTCCCTGACCATCGACGAGAAGTCCTCGACGTCGGTGTGCGTCCACACGGACACGGCGGCGTCGAAGGTTCCGTCGCCGAAGGGAAGCGCATTCGCTGATCCTTGGACGACCTCGAGTCCGCGGCCGCGGGCGACCTCGAGCATGTCCTCGGAGAGGTCGATGCCTACCGCCGACCAGCCGAGCTCGGCCACGGCCGCGGTCGCCAGACCCGTACCGCAGCCGACGTCGAGACAGCGCCCAGCGCCCGTGCCGAGCAGCCGCTGGAGGGCGTCGAGCTCGTCCGGCTTCAGCGCCGGGCGGAAGCCTTCGTACCACTCGGCGACGCCGTCATACCGCACGTGGCTCATGCTGTCGATGCTAGCCAGGCATCAACACGGCACAGCGAGCGGCTGCTTGGTAAAGGTCATTGGCATGGCTACGATTGACTCACCGGGGTGCCCACCAGGGCTGAGATCAGACCCGCGAACCTGATCCGGGTAATGCCGGCGAAGGGAGGTTGTTGGAACGCCAGACGTTTCGATGCGGAGGGTGGGCTTTGCCCGCCCGGAGCGCGTACGGCCAAGTCGTGGTGGCAAGAAGGAGGGGGCTCATGGGGGAACCATGGGTTCACCCATGCTGTTCGGGCTAATGCCGGCGAAGGGAGTGAATTGGTACCACGCTGTTTGACGATTGCGACGTCTGATTCCGGCGGCGGCGCCGGGATCCAGGCCGACCTGAAGGCGTTTGCCGCGGCCGGCTGTCACGGGATGTCCGCGCTCGTCGCGCTGACCGCGCAGAACACGGTCGGCGTGACCGCGATCCACGAGCTCCCGCCGGAGTTCGTGACTGCTCAGCTCGGGGCGGTCTTCGACGATCTCGGCGTCGACGCGGCGAAGACGGGGATGCTGTTCTCCGCGCGTCTGATCGAGACGGTTGCGGACTTTCTCGAGCGGCATTCGGTCCCGCTCGTGGTGGATCCGGTGATGGTCGCGAGCTCGGGCGCGCGTCTCCTCGAGGAGGATGCGGTGGAGACGTTGATCGAGCGGCTACTTCCCCTCGCCACGGTAGTGACGCCGAACATTGCGGAGGCGCAGGTCCTCGCAGGAGCCAAGCAACAGACTGTTACGAAGTTCGACACGGCCACAAGGGCGAACGCCGCCCATGATTCAGCCGTTTTTGGCAAGCAACAGACTGTTACTAAGTTCGAGCTGGCGGAACGAATCCACGCCCTCGGGGCTCCGGCCGTGATCGTCACCGGGGGCCACGGTGAGCCCGTCGACCACCTGTTCGAC
>JALYLK010000066.1 GCA_030774275.1 Actinomycetota bacterium | reverse complement strand
GCAGAGGTGCTCCGGCTCCATGTGCCGCAGTGGCCCTGGATTGTCCTCGCGAAGTCGGGACGATATACCAGCGCGGGGGACCGTCGTAGTGGCGGGATACGCAAGGTGCAGTCAGGTGGCAAGCCGGGGAACATCAGCGCGGCTGTTTCCGTGCGACGAGCGCCGTCAAGTCGAGCGCCTCGATGATTGTCACTCGGCGGACTCTCCGGCGCCGTCACATCGGCGAGCACGAGGTTGTCGCGCCCCACTGCCCAACTCGCCGACGCTGGCGCCACTTGTCCACCGCGATCGCCGCGACGACTCTCGGTCAGTGGTCACTCGACGCGGCCCGGCACCCACCCCGTACTACCGGGCGGCAGGTCGGCGCGCCCCTCGATCTGCGCCCGTAGCTCTTCGAGGAAGCGGGCGCAGTCGGCGCGGAGGTCCTCAGAGACAAACTCGCCCGGAGGCTCGGACTCAGGCCCAGAGGCCCGTTCTGGCTGTTGCTTGGGGTCCAGAAAACACTCCCCACTACCTGTGGAAACTGTGGGTAACTCGCGTGTATAAACGGCAGGCGCTGCGCGCTTAGGGCTCTCAACCGGCGACGTCGCAGCGCGACTCTACGCCGTTGCGCGCGGTGTGGGACCCCCCAAACGTTCGGGCAGCACCGGACCTACGGAGGGATGCGGTCGAACTCGACTTTCACGAAGATTCACTGCAAGCCGGGGCCGGGCGTTTAGCCTGCCGCTGACCGCCCGCGGCACGTGGGGAGAGGTTTGCCGTTGCCCCGGCTTCTGACGTCATTGTCTGCAAACGAGACACGACGATCAAGCAAGGGTCGAAAGATGCCTCGTGCTCGGCATAGAATCGCCGCTTTCCGGCAAGGAGGCCAGAGTGGCAGCATCGGTGAGCTGGGACGGACTTCGGGAGCTGGCTGGTTTTCGTGCCGAGAAGGGCTGCGCGATCAGCGTGTACGTCGATCTCGATCCCAGCGTGGCGCCGACTGCCCGCGACGAATCGAGCCGGGTCAACTCGCTGATGCACGAGGGCGAGTTGCGCGCCCATGCGGCGCATGAGCTGACTCACGAGCAACGCGAAGCTCTCGGGCGTGACCTCGCGCGGGTGCGTGAGTTTTTCGAACACGGTTTCGACCGTGACGGGTCGCGCGGCGTCGCGGTCTTCTGCGCGGGACTCGACAATGTCTGGCGGACTCTGCCGCTCGCGGATCCCGTGCCCGACAAGATTGCCGTCGGCCGGGAGTTCTACCTCTCGCCGCTCGTGCCGCTCGTCGGCCGGGGCGACGGCGCTATGGTCGCCGTTGTCGGCCGAGAGCGGGGAACCGTCTACATCTTGCGCGCGGGGAAGCTCGAGGAGCTCGTCGACCAGTTCGACGAGACGCCCGGGCGTCACGATCAGGGCGGATGGTCACAAGCCCGCTACCAGCGGCACATCGAGTCGCTCGTCCACGAGCACCTGAAAGAGGTCGCGGAGCAGCTCGACCGGAGGGTCCGCCGCTTGCACAGTCCGCGGATCGTCATCGTGACGACGGAGGAGACGCGTGCGGAGCTCGAGGAGGTCCTCTCGCATGACGTCAAGAATGCGATCGTCGGATGGACGCAGGCCGATGCGCACGCCTCGCCCACCGAGTTGCTCGAAGCGGCTCAGCCCATCCTCGAGGAGTGGCACGCGAAGCAGGAGCGAGAGGCGGCCGAGCGCTGGCGCGAGGAATCTGGTCGCGGCGGCCGGGCGACGGCAGGCTGGCATGACACCCTCGAGGCTGCCTCGGACGCGCGGGTCGAGCTGCTGCTCTTCCAGGAGGGCGCCGAGCACACGGCCTGGCAATGCCCGCGCTGCGGCCGCGTGAGCGCCGAGGGCGGCCCGTGCCCGCTGGACGGGACGCAGATGGAGGAGCGAAGCGACGGCCTCAACCTCGCCGTTCTCCAGACGCTCGCCCACGGCGGCAGCGCGCTTGCGCTGCGCCACTACCAGGATCTCGATCCGGTGGAGGGAATCGGCGCGCTGCTGCGCTACTGACCTTTCGAGGCGTGTCTTAGGGTCTGGCACCGGGACACGCCTCGCGCAGACCTGTCGTCGCTCAATGCTCGGGCGCGGTTTGCACTCCAGTAGCGAAGGTGGGTCTGTTCGGACCGGTCCTCGGGTCTGGCACCGAGACCCGTCTCGCCGGGACCGATTTGGCGCCCAATAACTAAGCTTGAGCCCGATGGCCTCGCTCGCCCGCACGATCCTGGAAGACCATCTCGAGCGCGGGGAGCTCGTTCCCGGCCAAGAGATCGGGCTCCGCGTCGACCAGGCGCTTGCCCAGGATGCGACCGGGACGATGGCGATGATGCAGTTCGAGCTCTTCGGCGAGGAGCGTGTTCGCGTCGATACCGCGGTCGTCTACGTCGACCACAACATCCTTCAGATCGACTTCAAGAACCCGGACGACCACCGGTTCCTCCAGGCGATGTCGGCCAAGTACGGCGCCTGGTTCTCGCGGCCGGGGAACGGGATCTGCCACTACGTGCACTGCGAGCGGTTTGCCAAGCCGGGACAGACCCTGATCGGTGCGGACTCGCACACGACCCAGTCAGGCTCGTGCGCCATGATCGCGATCGGCGCCGGCGGGCTCGATGTGGCGGTTTGCATGGCCGGGCATCCGTTCGAGCTGCCCTGCCCGAAGATTGTCGGCGTCTTCCTCGAGAACGAGCTTGCGCGCCCCTGGATCCAGGCCAAGGACGTGATCCTCGAGCTGCTGCGACGGCGCGGCGTCCGCGGGGGGCGCGGCTGCATCTTCGAGTTCACGGGACCCGGCGTGCACACGCTGAGCTACACCGAGCGGGGGACGATCGCGAACATGATCGCCGAGTTGGGGGCGACCGGCGCCGTCTTCCCGGCCGACGAGGAGACCCGGACGTGGCTCGACGAGCAGCAACGCAGCGACGATTTCGTGGAGATGCCGACCGGCGACACGGGCGACTTCGACGAGGAGGAGCACATCGATCTCGCCGAGCTCGTCCCGCTCGTCGCGAAGCCGTCCAGCCCAGGGAACGTCGTGCCCGTCGACGAGCTGGTCGGGATGCCGCTCCAGCAGGTCTGCATCGGCTCGTCGGTCAATTCTTCTTACCACGACCTGGCGCTCTGCGGCTCCGTCATGAGCGGGCAGCGTCTCTCCGAGGAGCTCGTCTCGGCGACCGCGACGCCCGGCTCTCGTCAGATCCTCGACCAGATCACGCGCTCTGGGACGTACGTCGATCTCCTGATGGCAGGCGTGCGAATGCTGGAGCCGGCCTGCGGGCCCTGCGTCGGCATGGGCCAGGCGCCGCCGTCGGGAGCGAACTCGCTGCGGACGTTCAACCGGAACTTCCCCGGCCGCACCGGGACTGCCGACGACCAGGTCTATCTCTGCTCGCCTGCCGTCGCGGCGGCGTCAATGCTGACCGGGAAGATCTCGGACCCCCGTGAGCTCTCGCTCCCCGAGCTGCCGGAACGGCCGACGGCTCGTCCGGAGGTCGTCCAAAAGCACATCCTCGCGCCGGTACCCGAGGACGAAGCCGCCTCGATCGAGATCCCACGCGGCCCGAACATCTTCCCGCCGCCGGAGCAGAAGCCGCTGCCCGACGTCCTGGTCGGCCGTGTCTTGATCGTGGCGCCCGACGACATCTCGACCGGCGACCTCTCGCCCGACGGCGCCACTGTGATGGCGTACCGCTCGAACGTGCCGGCGATCGCCGAGTTCACCTTCCAGCACCGCGACAAGGGGTTCGCGAAGAGAGCCCACGAGTGGGGCGGAGGCTTCATCGTCGCGGGCCACAACTACGGCCAAGGCTCGAGCCGCGAGCACGCGGCGCTGGCGCCGGCCCAGCTCGGCGTCAGGGCTGTGATCGCGAAGAGCTTCGCGCGCATCCACCGCCGGAACCTGATCGCGCAGGGGATCGTCCCGCTCCTCTTCAAGGAGGACGCCGACTACGACCAGGCCGAGCAGGGGCAAAAGTGGGAGATTCACGACCTGCACGCAATCGCCGAGGGCGAGGACGAGCTCCAGGTCGAAATCGAGGGCGCACCGGCGTTCAC
>JALYLK010000065.1 GCA_030774275.1 Actinomycetota bacterium | reverse complement strand
CGACAGCGGTGGGATCACAACTGGGACTCTTGCTCGGAGCACTCGAGCACCGCCCCGATTCGATTCGCGTTCACGATGAATTGAGCCGGTACAGCAAGTACCGCCAGGCGACCCTCGAGCAGCATGGGAAGTTCAACCGGGAAGCACGGATCGCGATCCGAGACACGTGGTGGACTCGGTTCCAGCGATGGTCAGAGAACTTGGCTCTAGGTTGACGCCGGAAGCGCTCGCATGGTGCCTACCCCGGTGCCACCTCGGCGCTGAAAACGGGCCGATTTGCAGGCTGCTTCGAGTCCAACCCGGGGAGTAATGCGGTTGCCCCGTCCGCGCGGGGATTTCTGGGCTCACCGTGTGCACTGCCGTGGGCTTTTCCGGCGATGAGCTTCCAGTCGATGACCGGTCTATAGCTCAGACCCGCAAAAGGAGGCGACCTCGATGACGAAGCACATGGTCGGAACGCGAGACGAATGGGCCACAGCGGTCAACGAACTGCATGAGCGCGAGCAGGAGCTCGGCAACCTGGACGAAGAGCTGGCGAAGCGACGACAAGAGCTGCCCTGGGTCCCGGTCGAGAAGGAGTACACCTTCGAAACCGAGGAGGGAACGAAAACGCTCGCCGAGTTGTTCGACGGTCGGTCGCAGCTTCTCATCTACCACCTGATGTTCGGTCCGACCTATGAGGCGGCTTGCCCGGGTTGCACCGGCCTGGCCGACCACTTGGACGGGGCTCTCGTTCACCTGAACAACCGCGATGTCACGCTGATGGCGATCTCGCAGGCGCCAATCGAGAAGCTGCGGGCCTACAAGCGGCGGATGGGCTGGACGTTCCCTTACGTGTCGTCGTTCGGGAGCGACTTCAACTTCGACTTCGACTTCGCGTTCACCAAGGAGCAGATGGCGACAGGAGAGCTCGCAAAGATGGTCGAGGAAGCGCCCGAGTGGCTAAACGACTGGGCCGAGAACGTCGGTACCGATCTGGCCTCAGGGATGGCCGAGTCACCCGGCTGGAACGTCTTCGCAATCGAGGACGACATCGTCTACCACACGTACTCGCGCACCGCGCCCGACCGGTTCCTGCTCGCTCCTTTCTATTCCCAACTGCTCGACCAGGTCCCTAACGGACGCGACGCCGACTTCCCGCTTCGGCGCCACGACGAGTACTGAGCTCACCGGTAGGGAAGCTCAAGGCGGGTCGGTAGAATGATTTTCCCGTGAGCTGGCTGTCGATCGCGCTCCTCGTGTGCGCGGTCCTCGCCGTCATCGGCGCCGAGTGGCCGCGCCTAGCCCGGAACTTCGGTTTCGAGGCGCGGCGTCGCCGTGAGCGAGACCGTCGCAAGTCCCAGCTGAAACTGCTGCGAACGGACGATGAGGTCGACGAGAGCGATGAATTCGCGGCGAGCGTGCAACGCGATCTCTCCCAGCTGCCAACGATCGACGAACGGGATCGCCGCTAGCGGACGGTGAAGGTCGCGTTGAGCTGGCGCGAGTTCGGCAGGATCGGCCCCGAGTTCTCCATGTTCTTCGCCTCCTGGTAGTCGGAGGCACGGAAGACGAGCCGATGACGGCCCGTTCCGAGCAGCAGCGTCGAGACCCTCGCGCGCCCGCGAGCGAACCGAACCCCAACGTCCTCGCCGTCGAGCGTCGCGCGTAGTGAGCCCGGATCGACGCCGGAGCCGGCGTCGGTAACGCTGACCTGCAAGAAGCCACCCAGCCGAACGGTGTGGGTGAGCAGCCGTAGACGCGGCGGTGTTGTGTCGCCGATCCAGAGGCGGAATGAAAACTTCCCGGCGGCTCTGCGGCTCGGTGTGTCGAAGACGATGTCGTAGGCTCCGGCGTCCGGCCGGACGGCACCCGCGGCAGGCGAGAGCTGGTCGAAGGTCGACAGATAGGGGTTCAGGTTGAGCGGCAGGCCGGCGTAGCCCGTGAGGCGGTTCTCGTCGCCGGCGCGGACGACGCGAGGCTGGACGCGCGTTCCACGGGCGCGGGAAAGGAGAACGACGCCGAAGTTCGCGACCTGCCGCTTCAGGACTATGCGGAAGACCTGCTCCGGGCCGTGCAGGCACGGGGCGATGCCGAGCGCGGAGGGGTTGCTCGGGTAGCGGTAGCAGCCGACCCTCGAGGCTCCTCGGCGGGTGTTGCCCTGGTAGATCCCGGGGCGGTTCAGCGTCCGGTGCCGGTCGCGTCCCAGTTGCGGAACCGTGACCCGGAGCCAGAACGGGATTCTCCGCGTCACCGTTCCTCGCGTGAGCACGACCCAGCCCATCACGTCGCCCTGTTTTGCCGCCTTAGTCGAAGTCGCCCGGATCGAGAGCGCGCCCGGGACCGACACGGTCGCGGGCGCCGAGACCGTCGCTCCGGCGGCCTGCCGTTGGATTGTCACCGACCAGGCGCCCGCGCCACCACCGGCGTCAGAGAGCGCAAGCGAGCGAGAGATGGATTCTCCGCGGTGCAGAAAACCGAACGAGACGTCGGTCGGCGTGGCCAAGACGAGGGGGGCATCTGCGGCCTCGAGGTCGATCAGTCCACCGCCCTCTCGTGTGGCGGCGACCTCACGTTTGTGGGTCGAGTCCGTCCACACCGGGCGTCCCGTCAGCACGAGGGCAGACTTCACCTGCGCCGGCGTCCAGGTCGGATGCCGCTGCAGGAGCAGAGCGGCGCCCCCGGCGACGTGCGGGGAGGCCATGCTGGTCCCGCTGAACGCGTCCCATCCCGTGGGAACCGACGAGAGGATGTTGACGCCGGGCGCGCTGACATCGGGCTTGAAGCCGAGATCGATTCCGCTCGGGCCGCCCGACGAGAAGTCCGCGATCACGTCGTCCTTGCTCACGGCCGCTGCGGTGATCGCATTGGCCGCGTTGCCGGGCGAGGAGATCGAACCGGAGCCGAAGCTGTCGAAGTCGTTGCCCGCAGCGATTGCAGGCACGACGCCAGCGGCGGCTGCGGCGTTGATTGCCTTGACCACGATGTCTCGGTCGGGGTCGATCTCGGCCTCACCGAGCGAGAGGTTGATCACGTTCATCCCATCTGCCACTGCGGCCTCGATGCCCTTGACGATCTCCGGCGAGTTTCCGTTGAGTCCGACCCCGGGCGTCGGCACCGTCAGCACCTTGTAGTTGCCGATGTACGCGCGCGGGGCAACGCCCGAGACCGGCCTCCCGGCACGCTGAGTCGCGTCGTAGTCGCCTGCAGCGATGCCGGCGACGTGCGTCGCGTGCTCCGAGTTGACCGGGTCGAATGGGCGGGAGGCGTACTTCCAGGTCGCGCCTGGAGGCGGGAAGGTTCGCGCGACGATCACCTTCGCGGTCGTGAACGCCTTGTTCCCCTTGGGGAAACCGCTCGGCATCGAGAAGCCCGCCGGGCTGAAGAACGGGTGGGCCTGGTCGACGCCGTCGTCGATGATCCCGATCTTGATCCCCTGCCCTGCGGTCGCCCGCGTGGGGCCCCAGAGCTGGGGCGCCTTGATCAGCGGGACACTCTGGTCGAGCAGCGGCTGATACTCGACGCTCCGGTGGAGGCGGGCGACGCCGGGGAGCGCTGCAAGGCGGCCGACCTGTCCGCGAGGGACGACGACTGCGAGCGCGTCGAGGACGTAGCGATAGCGCCAGCGGACCTTCGCCGAGGGAATCTCGGCGGCGATCCGCTGCTGTAGCTGTGCCTGATCCGCCTCGAGGCCGCGCAAGTAGCCAGGACTACGACGCGCTCGCACTCCCATCGCGACCGCGAGAGACGGCTGTTTCAGCTCCACCACGACCTCCACGGGCTTTCCAACCGCCTCTGCGCGCCCGCGCGCATCGGCCCCGCCAAGCGTGCACGCGACGCCGAATGCCGCAAGTAGAGCCAGACCCCGCTTCAAGCTGAGAGCGTAGCCGTGCCTGAGCGCGGGTGAACCCATGGTTCCACCGCGAGCCCCCTCCTTACTCTGGCAATTCGAACCGTCGTGGATCGACGCGGGCAAAGCCCGCCTCGATCGCAAAGGGGCCTGGCTAAACTCTCTCACCGCGCGGATGTGGCGGAATTGGTAGACGCGCACGGTTCAGGTCCGTGTGGGGGAAACCCCGTGGAGGTTCAAGTCCTCTCATCCGCATAAGAGAGGCCGGGGGGACCGGCCTCTCTTATGGGTGAGTTTCGACTCGCGGTTATGACGGGGTGTGTGGTTCGTGGTCGCCGACGTGAGTGGCCGGGACCAGTTCGGCCTGCTGGAGCGAGGCCACGCGCGGAGCTCGGATTCGGATGGAGATCCGGTCGCCGACCTTCAGCTGGCTCGGCGAAATGAGGGTGGGGACGCCGCTGCGCCAGAGGATGAAGATCGTGCGGTTGCCGTAGCTGAACGACTCGTCGAGCGGCTGGCCGAGCATCTTTCGGAGAGCGAGCCAGTTGCCGCTCTGAACGTGGATCGCGACCTTGCCGCCTGCGGCGGGGCCGTTGAGCGTGCCGATGAAGAGCCACAGCGGCTTGCCTGCGTGGCCAGGCGTCGGACCGCGATCCGCTACGCGGAGGGCGGCCGCAGCCTCGATCTGCGCGAGCGAGGCGCCGCGCGCCGCGCGAACCTGGACGCTGACGACGTCGCCCGCGACGAGATTCGATTCGGCGACGACGGTCGGGACACCGTGTGCCCAGCGCAGGTACTGAGTGCCGGCGCCGACTGCGAAGTACTGGTTGTCGCTCTGGCCGACGAGCTTCTTGAGGGCCGGCTTGTTGCCGCCGTTGATGTCGACGTACAGAGAGGATGAACTGCCCGCATCCGCGAGCAGACGGCCGTTGAAGACGTACGTTTGCTCGCCGCCCGCGGCGAACGTGCTCGAGGCGCCGGCGGCTAGCAGCACCAGAGCAGCAAGGACGACGTAGGTGAAACGCCTTCTCATCACGAGACCTCCTGGCTTGGGTGAAGAAGGACGAGGCTCTGATCGTCCGCGAGCCGGGTCAGCAGAGGATTCGGGGCCGGTAAGCCAGGCGTAAAACTAGGCCAACGTAGCGAGCACGTCGGCCGCGTGCGTGTCCGGCTTCACACGGCGCATCACCTTTGCGACGTTGCCGTCGGCGTCGATCACGAAGGTCGAGCGCTCGATGCCCATCGACTTCTTGCCGTACATGTTTCGCTCCTTCCAGACGCCGTACTGCTCGGCGACCTTGTGCTCCGGATCGGCGAGCAAAGTGAATGGGAGCGAGTACTTCTCCTTGAACTTGACGTGCGAGGCCTGGTCGTCGGGGCTGACTCCGAGGACGACGGCACCGCGCTCGCGGAAGTCCGCGTAGGCGTCGCGGATCCCGCAGGCCTGGGTCGTGCAGCCGGGCGTGTCGTCCTTGGGATAGAAGTAGAGGACGACCGGTTTCCCGCGCAGCGACGAGAGTTTGACTCGCGCGCCGTTGTCGGTCGACAGCTCGAAATCGGGTGCCGGCTTGCCCTCCTCGACCATCACAGCGATCCTACCGGGAGCCAATGGGACGCTGGTGGAGCGAACTGAACGGGACCGTCCGAGGTTTCATCGTGATCCTCGCGGTTGCGGCCGTGGTCTTCGTGCTCAACCTCGAAAGCGCGCTGATCTCGCTCTCGCTCATCCTGCAGATCGTTTTCTTCCTCGCGATCGCGGTCGTCCTCTACATGTTCTGGCGCGACCGGATGCGGCACGAGATCCAGACCTGGTCGGAACGTTCGAGCCGGGTCTTCTACGGCAGCGCGCTGCTGATCATCGTCGACTTCGCGGCCTACTTCTGGCCCGGGCGAAGGACGGTCGGCCTCGACGCCTTTGCGTTCATCGTCGTCTTGATCCTGGCGGCCTACGCGATGTGGCGCGTCTGGCATGCCGAGCGGACGCTCGGCTACTAGTGGCCTGACCACTAGACTCCAGCCCATGGGAGGACTCTGGACCTGGCTCCGCGGCAAAGGCGGGAATCCCGACGCGGAAGAGGACCTGCGTGAGGAGGGGGTCGGGGGCGAAGACCCGGGCGAGGCCGAGGAGAGGTATCTAGCCGAGACCGGCTACGGCGCCGGCGCCGGAGTTACCGGCGGCTTGGCGATGGGGGACGCGGCCGACGTGGCCGCGGCGGACCTCGACGAGACTAAGCCTCCGCGAGACCCCGCGCCCTAGTCTCCGCTCCGTCCAGCGCAGCGAGAGCCGCCCGGATCGGGACGTATTTCCCGACAAAAATCGGGGTGTCGCGCTCCGTGTAGCGGGACGCCTCGCTGTCTCGGAGCCGCAGCATCAGATGCATGAAGTCCGCGGGCTCGTCACATTCGAACGCGGTCATGAACTCCTGGTCGTCGATTCCGAACGAGTAGGTCGTGTGGTTGTGGATCGTCGGAAACTCCTCGCGGCCAATGCGCATGTGCTCGTCCATTGCCCGCGCGCGCTCCTCCGCGGAGAGCGCGTACCAGGGTCGCACCTTCACGAACGGGTAGACGACGAGGTAGGGCGAGTCCTTGGGGACGATCCGGCGCGCCTTTCGAGCTGAGGTGTACTCGGACGCCTTCGTCGTTGCGAGGTAGGAGTACGGCGTCTCCAGCCAGGCTGCGAGCGGGGTGCCGTTCAGTGCCGCGCCGAGCTCGCCCAGGTCTTCGTAGCGCTCGGTGATCTTCCAGAGGAAGAAGTCGCAGTCGGGGCGAACGCCCGCGACGGAGTACGCGCGGAGCGCGTCCATCCGGCCCGCCCAGTCCTCGACGACCTCGGCGAAGGCGTCTTTCCCGGCCGCGCGCTCGTCGATCGGCAGGCGCCGCCAGGCCGGATCGACCCGGTAGAAGCTGTACGCGACGTACTGGCCGCTCACGCGGCAAATGCTAGCGGCGTGGCCTGCGCGGTCTTGCCTTGGGCTTCGGCTTCGGCTTCGGACACGTGAGCGACCCGGCCTGGGCGGCCTGGGCCGCGGTCTTGACCAGCTCGAGGTCCGACTTGGGAGTGTCGTCCGCGTAGAAGAGGCCGGACTGCCAGCGGTCGAGGTCCGGCTCGTCGCTGACGTGGAAGAAGAGCAGGCCCTTGACTGTGGGCTGGCAATAGGCGAGCTTGATCGCCCGCGCGTAATACGCGCCCTGGATCGTCTCCGGTACTGCATCCAAGCTCGTCGGAATGCCTAGGTTTGTGTAGGAGCCAAGCTTGTCGAGCGGGATCTGGGTCTGGACGCCGTACTCGCCGTAGAGGATCGGCAACGAGGCTCCGCGCTGAGCGGTTCCCTGGAAAGCCTCTCGCAGCAGCTTGACGAGCTTCGGATAGTCGGCGATCGAGATGCTGGTCGACTTCGGGTGAAGCGCCGTCGGCGGCGTCCTCGAGGTCTCGCCGTAGGGGTGGATCACGAGCGTGTCCATGATCGGCGTGCGTCGGTGGCTCTTACGGTAGGCAAAGCCGAGGTCGCGGATGAACGTTGTCGGCGAATGGGTCTGACGGCTCGAGTTGGCGCGGTCAGTGCCGCGCGGAGAAACAGCGCCTCCGATCACGTTGATCTCCGGCGAGACGGCCTTCAGCGCGTCGTAGGTCTGGGCGAGGAGCGCCTCGTAGGCCGGCGCTGCGAGGTCGCGTCCACGCTTGTCGAACTGGGGCCACCAGAAACGGTTCAGGTTCGGCTCGTTGCCGACAATGAAGTCACGCACGTACGGCAGCGACTGCGCCAGCGAGGCCGTGTACTGCGCGAACTGCATCCGGTCGAGCAGGCTGAGCGGCGTCTCGCGGCCGCCCGCGGTGTTGACGGCGATCACCAGACGGACGGCGTCGAGCTGGGCGGCCAGGGCGCTGGCCTGGAAGGGCGCGAGCTCCTCCGGTGTCGGCGCGGTCTGTCCCCGCGTCCAGTCCGCACGCACCTCGATCTCGTTGAGGCC
>JALYLK010000064.1 GCA_030774275.1 Actinomycetota bacterium | reverse complement strand
CCCAGCTGCTCGCGCGAGAGTGCCTTGAACTCGACGATCTCGTCGATCCGGTTCAGGAACTCGGGCCGGAAGTGATCGGACAAAGCGTCGACCGAGCGGATGTTCGAGGTCATGATGATCACGGTGTTGCGGAAGTCGACCGTCCGGCCCTGGCCGTCGGTCAGCCGCCCGTCGTCGAGGATCTGCAGCAGCACGTCGAAGACCTCGTTGTGCGCCTTCTCGATCTCGTCGAGTAGGACGACGGAGTAGGGCCGCCGGCGCACTGCCTCGGTCAACTGGCCTCCCTCCTCATAGCCGACGTAGCCGGGCGGGGCGCCCACCAGCCGGGCGACCGTGTGCCGCTCCTGGTACTCGGACATGTCGAGCCTGACGATGGCGCGCTCGTCGTCGAACATGAACTCGGCGAGCGCTCGCGCGAGCTCCGTCTTCCCCACGCCCGTCGGCCCGAGGAAGATGAACGAGCCGATCGGCCGGTTCGGATCCTGCAGGCCCGTGCGGGCACGGCGCAGAGCGTTGGCGACAGCCTCGACGGCCTCGTCCTGGCCGACAACCCTCTCGTGCAAGCGCTCCTCCATGTGGATCAGCTTCTCGGTCTCCCCCTCCAGCAGCCGCGAGACGGGAATGCCAGTCCAGCGTGCGACCACCTCGGCGATGTCGTCCTCGTCGACCTCCTCCTTGACCATCGGCTCACCCTGGGGAATGGCTCCGTCGCGCTCGGTGAGCTCGTGCTCCAGGTCGGGCAGTTCGCCGTAGCGGATCTCGGCGACTCGCTGGAGATCGCCGGCGCGCTCCGCCCGCTCGGCCTCCGACTTCAGCTCGTCGATCCGTTCCATGATTTCCTTGACCCGCTCGAGCGCCTCCTTCTCCTTCGACCAGCGCGCCGCGAGCCCGTCCCGGCGCTCCTTGGCCTCTGCCAGCTCGCGCTCGACCGGCTCCCGAGTCTGCTTCGACTCCTTACCCATCGCTGCGAGCTCGATCTCGAGCTGGCGCACCCGCCGCTCGGCCTCGTCGAGCTCGAGCGGCGAGGAGTCGATCTCCATTCGCAGTCGCGAAGCGGCCTCGTCGACGAGGTCGATTGCCTTGTCGGGCAGCTGCCGGTCGGAGATGTAACGGTCGGAGAGAACAGCAGCCGCGACCAGCGCAGCATCCCGGATCCGAACGCCGTGATGCGCCTCATAGCGCTCCTTCAGACCACGCAGGATGGCGATCGTGTCGGAGACGGTCGGCTCGCCGACGAAGACCGGCTGGAAGCGCCGCTCGAGCGCCGCGTCCTTCTCGATGTGCTTGCGGTACTCGTCGAGCGTGGTCGCGCCGATAGCGCGCAGCTCGCCGCGCGCGAGCATCGGCTTGAGCATGTTCGCGGCATCGACGGCGCCCTCGGCCGCGCCCGCACCGACGATCGTGTGCAGCTCGTCGATGAAGAGGATCAGCTGGCCTTCGGCGTTCTTGATCTCGGTCAGGACGGCCTTCAGCCGCTCCTCGAACTCGCCTCGGTACTTCGAGCCGGCGAGCATCGCGCCGATGTCGAGCGCCCAGACGCGCTTGCCCTTCAGGCCTTCCGGAACGTCTCCGGCGACGATCCTTTGCGCGAGACCTTCCACGATCGCTGTCTTCCCGACACCGGGGTCGCCGATCAGGACCGGGTTGTTCTTTGTCCGACGTGAGAGGACCTGGATCACTCGGCGGATCTCCTCGTCGCGGCCGATGACCGGGTCGAGCTTCCCTTGCTCGGCGAGCTCGGTCAGGTCGCGGCCGAACTTCTCCAGCGCCTGGTAGGTGCCCTCGGGATCCTGCGAGGTGACCCGCTGGCCGCCGCGAACGGCCTTGATCTTCGCCTCGAGCTGCTCGCGCGGGACGACGTCGAGCGCGAGCAAGAGGTGCTCGGTCGACACGTAGTCGTCCTCGAGCTTGCGCGCCTCCTCGAAGGCCTGGTCGAGCACGCGCGAGAAGGCGGCGCCGACCTGGGGCTGCTGGGACGCGCCCTGGGTCGAAGGCTTGCCGCGCAGTGAGGCCTCGGCCTCGGCTCGCAGGGAGTCGGGGTCCGGTACGAGCTCGCGCGGCAACTCCTGGTCGAGCAGCGCGAGCACGAGATGCTCGGGGTAGAGCTCAGGGTTGCCCATCCGGCGCGCAAGCTCCTGCGCCGCCGAGACGGCTTCCTGAGATTTGATCGTCAGCTTGTTGAAGTCCATGCGTCCTTTCTCATTGCGCCCTCGTCCGGACCGGGCGCGGCGTTTGGTAGAGCACGAGGTCGCGCCGGTACTGCTTGTGAACGTTGTCGATCTCTTCGCGCATATGGCGCTCCAGCCGCTCGAGCCGCTCGTGGGCCCTGCGCAGCTCGTCCTCGAGCCGCAGCACAACCTCGACGCCGGCCAGGTTGAGCCCGAGCTCCGTGGTCAACCGCTGGATCAACCGAAGCCGCTCGAGGTCGGCCTCCGAGTAGAGGCGCGTGTTTCCCCGCGTTCGCTGCGGGCTGACGAGGCCCTTGCTCTCGTAGATCCTCAGCGTTTGGGGGTGCATGCCAACGAGCTCGGCTGCGATGGAGATCATGTAGCGAGGCCGGTCGTCCATCAGCTGTCCTCCTCGGTGCGGCCGTCCTCGGGGCCCCAGATTCGCTCCATGACCGCCTCGCCGGCCTCGTAGGCGGTCAGGCCCATGCGCTTGCGCGCCACGTAGGCACGGATGTCGAAGTACGCACAGGCGCCGATGAAGATCGCGACGATCAGCCACAGCAAGGGCCGGGTCCAGTCCGCCCCGGCGACCACCAGGACAAGAAACAGCATCGCCGCGTTCAAGAGCGTGCCAACCGGGGAGAGTGACCAGACGAGCAGGTGCGTCACGGCTCGCCTCAAGAAAAAAGGGCCTTCCGAGGATCGTCATGCGGCTGCTTCTGAAGCTCCTCGAGCAGCTCGCGCTCGCGCTTCTTGAGCTTCTTCGGAACCGTCACGACCACGCGGGCGAGCAGATCGCCCCGGCCGGAGCCCTTCAGTTTCGGAGCTCCCTTGCCCTTGACCCGCAGCAGCGTTCCGTCCTGCGTCCCCGGCTTCACCTTCAGCGAGACGGAGCCGTCAGGAGTCGGCACCTCGACGGTTGCGCCGAGCGCGGCCTCCGAGAACGTGACTGGCATATCGACGACGAGGTCGTCGCCCCGGCGTTCGTACAGCTTCGAGGGCTGCACACGCGTGACGACGTAGAGGTCGCCAGCCTCGCCGCCGCTGAAGCCTGCCTCGCCCTTGCCCTTCAAGCGGATGCGACTGCCGTCCTTGACGCCGGCCGGAATCTTGACCGTGTAGCGCTTCGTCCGGCGCTCCCGCCCCGAGCCATGGCAACGAGGACATGGATCCTCGATCACGGTCCCGTTGCCGCGGCAGCGTGGGCACGGTTGCGAGAGCGCGAAGAATCCCTGGCTCTCGGCGACGACGCCGCGCCCGTTGCACTCGGGACAGATCTTCGGGGCCGTCCCGGGCTTCGCGCCCGAGCCGTGGCACTCCGAGCACGCGGTCTCCAGGGTGACCGGGATCTTGGTCTCGACCCCCTTGAGCGAGTCCTCGAACGACAGGTTGACCTCGACCTCGAGGTCACTCCCGCGCTGAGCGCGCGACTGCGTTCGAGCCCCGCCGCGGTTGCCGAAGAGGCCTCCGAAGAGGTCGCCGAAGTCATCGATGTTGAAGTCGCCGAAGTTGACGTTGCCGCCCTGGGGTGCTCCGCGACCGTTCGACGAGCCGAAGGTGTCGTACTGCTTGCGCTTCTCGGGATCCGAGAGAACGTCGTAGGCGCCCTGGACCTCCTTGAAGCTCTCCTCGGCCGAGGCATTCCCCGGATTGCGGTCCGGGTGGTACTCGCGCGCGAGCTTGCGGTAGGCCTTCTTGATCTCGTCGGCCGACGCGCCCTTCGGGACGCCAAGGATTTCGTAAGGGCTCTTAGACGTCGTCGCCATTCGCTTCCTTGGGAGCAGCGATCACGACACGGGCAGGCCGCAGCACCCGGTCGCCGAGCCGGTAGCCCTTCTGGAGCACTTCGATCACTGAGCCCTCGTCCGCTTCGGAGGGCTGCGAAAGCAACGCCTCGTGCACGTGCGGGTCGAACTTGCCGTCTGTCTCGATCTCGGCCAGGCCTTCGCGCTCGAGGGCGGATGCGAGCTGGCGATGGACCAGCCGCACACCCTCTTCGAGCTTTGCCTCCTGGTGCTCCTCAGCCGCCTCGAGCGCACGCTCGAGGTCGTCCACGATCGGCAGCAGCTCCTTGACTAGCCGCTCGGCCGCACGCGTGGACAGGCTCGCCTGCTCGCGCGCCGTGCGCTTCTTGTAGTTCTCGAACTCGGCGGCCAGCCGCTGCAGATCGTCGAGATGCTCCTGGGCCTTGGCCTCGGCGGCAGCGAGCCGGGCTTCAACCTCGGGACCATGGCCCGGGACCTGGTCCCGCTGTTCGATCTGGTCGAGTTGTTCGCGTGCGGGATCCGTCATTAGGAGGTCTTCGCCTCCTCGTCGACGATCTCGGCGTCCTCGATCACCTCGTCGTCCGAGGCCGCGGCGCCGTCGCCGTCACCGCCGGCGGAAGCCTGCTGAGCGCTCGCCTGGGCGTAGACCGCCTCCGCGAGCTTCTGCGAGGCCTCCTGCAGCGCATCCGTCTTCTGCCGGATCTCGTTGATGTCCGAGCTCTCGAGCACGCCGCGAAGCTCCATCACGCGACCCTCGATCGTCGAGGCATCGGCCTCGTCGAGCTTGTCGCGGTGCTCCTTGAGCGTGCGCTCGGTCTGATACGCGAGGCTCTCGGCTGCGTTGCGAGCATCTGCGAGCTCGCGGAGCCGATGCGCCTCGTCGGAGTGGGACTCGGCCTCGCGGATCATCCGCTCGACCTCCTCCTGCTT
>JALYLK010000063.1 GCA_030774275.1 Actinomycetota bacterium | reverse complement strand
CCGTCAGGATCTCCTCCTGCAGCGGGTGCCCCACGAGCCGGTAGCCCTCGGTTGGCCAGCCGCGGGCCCGGCAGGTCGCGAGCATTCCGGCGTGCTTGCCCGAGCAGTTGTGGTAGATCGGCTGCGGCGGGCGGCCCTCCTGGAGGCCGACCTCGAGGTCATCCTCGATGGCAGGGGCCTTGGCGAGCAGGCGTCTGACGGCCTCGATCTGCTCGGGCTCCGCGCGATGTGACGCGGAGGCGATCGCGACGTCAGCTTCGTCGAGATCGTCCCGCGAACGAACGAGCGGCAGCGCCTGGAACGGCTTCGCTGACGAACGCAGCGAGGTGAGGAACGCCGGGTCGCCCGCCTCAGCGACGACCGCACCGTCTCGCACCGCGACCGCGTGGACGAGGTGCACGGATTCCACGAACGGCCCCCGATGCATGGCTACGCTGATCGGATCCATGAGGCGAGAAGCGTAAGTGCCAGAACTGCCGGAAATGGAGGCGTGGCGGCGCGCCCTCGAGGAACCCGTGCGTTTGTTCCCGGTCGAGCGCGCCGGGCCGGCGCACATCGCGACGCTGAAGACCTTCGATCCGCCGCTGGCAACTCTCGAAGGCCGGCGGTTCAAGGGTGCCGCTCGACGGGGCAAGCGGCTGCTTTTCCCGACGGAGGACGGCGAGCTCGTTCTGCTCATCCATCTGATGACGGCTGGGCGCCTTCGCTACCTCACGCCCGGCGAAAAAGGGCCGAAGGCACCGGCCTTTCGTCTTCGCTTCGAGGGCGGAGCCGAGCTCGTGCTCACCGAGGCAGGCTCGAAGAAACGGGCAGGCGTCTGGCTGCTCACGCCGGAGGCGGCCGAGGAGGAGCTGGCCCACCTTGGGCCGGAGGCCCTCGGCCTCGGCGCCGACGCGCTCGGCGAGATCCTGGCCTCGGAGTCGCGGCGGCTCCATTCGCTCCTACGTGACCAGCGGGCGATCGCGGGGATCGGCCGCGCCTGGGCGAACGAGATCCTCCACCACGCGAAGCTGTCCCCGTTCGCCTTGTCCGGGGATCCGGTCCCGGGACAGGTGGAACGCCTGGCCGAGGCGATCGACGCGGAGCTGTCGCGGGGCCTCGCGCTGCGCGAGCGAGGGGCCGCGGACAAGCGCGTCTACCGCGTCCACAGGAAACTGGGCGAGCCCTGCTACGTCTGCGGCGCGCCGATCGCGCGCGTCGACTACGAGGAGCACACGGTCTACTACTGCCCCGACTGCCAGACCGGCGGCCGCGTGCTCAAGGACCGGCGCCTCTCGAAGCTCTTGAAGTGAGCGAGATCATGCAAGCCCTTTACCGGGGCGACGACGATTCAGCTCGAGAGCTGGCGAAAAGCGCGGAGCTCGACGTCTTCGAGGCTGCGGCGCTTGGAGACGCGGCGCGCCTGCGCGAACTGCTCGGCGCCGACTCGAAGCTGGCGCACGCGCGTTCGGACGACGACTTCACGGCCCTTCACTACGCGGCCTTTTTCGACGGGCCCGAAACAGCGCTCCTGCTGGTCGACCATGGAGCGGATGTGAACGCATTCGCCGACAACGAGCTCGGCGTGCACCCGCTGAACAGCGCCGTAGCCGCCGGCCGGCTCGAAGTGGCCGCGATCCTGCTGAAGCACGGAGCGGATCCGAACGCAACAACCCGCGGCGGCTTCACGCCGCTCGACGCAGCACGCCAAAACGGCGACGAGAAACTCGCCGAGCTCCTCCGCTCACACGGCGCGCGGGACGAGCCGACCCCAAGTACTTAGCAACAGACTGTTACTTGGAGCGTTCCGCGCTACGGAGCCGTTTGCCCTGGGGTTGCTGTCGGTACAGGCCGTGTCGAACCTTGCAACAGACTGTTACTTGAGCCTGACGTGGGCGCGCGTCACCTCGGCGGGGGAGCGGCAGCCAAGATGCGTCAGGCCGAGTGCGATCTCTGCTCGCAGCAGCTCGAGCACGTCGCGAGCGCCCTGCTCGCCGCCGACGGCCAGGCCCCAGACAACCGCTCGACCGGCGAAGATGGCCCTGGCGCCCAGCGCGAGGGCCTTCAGCACATCCGTGCCTCGCCGGACACCGCCGTCGAACAGGATCTCCAGCCGCCCGCCGACCGCCTCGACGACCTCCGGCAATGCGTCGAGCGACGCGGCAACCCCGTCGAGCTGGCGACCGCCGTGGTTCGAGACGATGACCCCGTCGGCCCCGTGCTCGGCCGCCAGCAGCGCATCCTCCGAGGACAGAATCCCTTTCAACAGGAGCGGGAGCGGAGAGTGCTCGCGGAGCCATTCGAGATCGCGCCAGGTCAGCGTCGGATCGACTACCTCGCTGATCGCAGCGTGGAAGTCGCGGCGCTGCAGCGCGCCCGGAATGTTCGGGATCGCGAGATCGTCCGGGAGCGTGAAGTCGGCGCGCAGGTCGCGCTCGCGACGTCCGACGGCCGGAACATCGACGGTGAGAACGACTGCTTCGAACCCCGCCTCGACAACCGCTGCGAGCAGTTCCGCCGTGAACCCGCGGTCGCGCGACCAGTAGAGCTGGAACCACAGCCTCGCCCCCGGCGCTGCGGTCGCGAGCTCCCCGGGAGTCACACTCGAGAGCGTCGACTGGCACATCACAGTTCCGGCACCCGCCGCGGCGCGGGTGGTCGCGAGCTCGCCATCCGGGTGCGCCAGCCGCTGGAAAGCGGTCGGCGCCACGAGCAAGGGCATCGACACCTCGCGTCCCAAAACCGTCGCCGACGTCGTCACCTCGCCGACGTCGACAAGCACACGCGGACGCAGCTGCCGACGGGAGAAAGCCTCGACGTTGTCCCGCAACGTCTGCTCGTCACCCGCGCCGCCGGCGAAGTAACCGAAGACGCCGGGGTGGAGCACTCGCTCCGCCTCGCGCTCGTAGTCGGCGACGTTGAGGTACGTCACTCGGGCAGCCGCACGCGGAGCGTCTCGCCGTCGAGGCTGATCGTCCCCCCGAGCGCTCGCACGAGCAAGACCGCGACCGCCGCCCCGAGGTCGCGCAGATCCTCGCCGAGCACGACCGGTGCCGAGGCGGGAGTGATCGGGTAGATCGTCAGCTCCGGACCTCCGGCGATCACCTCCACATGGTCGATGCCGCCGTGCCGAAGTGCGCACTGCGCGAGGGCGGCGACGCCTCGCTCGGTCGCCTCGAGGTCGACCCGTACCGTCCCGCCCTCGCCGCCGACTCCCACCCGGTCCTCACCGAGCGTCGCTGCAGCCGCACGAGCGAGCTCGAGCGTGTCTGCCTCGCGCAGACTTGGCTGATAGCGGCCCGACTCGATCCGCGCGGCGAGCCCGAGCTCGTCGAGCAGCTCGACCATCTGCGCCGACGCGGCCTCGATCATCTCCACGTAGCGGGAGGCCGGATCCTCGAGTTCTTCGGTCCTGATCAGCGTCTTGGCGAAACCGCTGACGGTCGCCAGCGGTGTCCTCAGGTCGTGGGCAGCGAGGGAGACGAGTTTCGGGAAGCTGGAGTCTTCGGTCACTTCGGTACGGTTGCTTCGCGATGAGCGACGGAGTTCATTTTCTCCAGGATCTTCAGGCATCGCCGCCCGATGTGCGAATCGGGCTCTCGCGGGCCGGCGTGAGCGGCGTGCGGAAGGCGATCAGGATCCGCTACGGCGAGAGCGAAAAGCTGATCGCCGCCACGATCGACTGCACCGTCGATCTGGATCCCTCGCAGAAGGGCGTCCACATGTCGCGCTTCCCCGAGCTGTTCGAGGAGGCGATCGAGGAGGTCGTGATCGAGGAGGCCCTCCTCGTCGAGCAGCTCGCCGCGCACATCGCCGGACAGATCGTCCAGCGCCAGAGCGCGTTGCGCGCGGAGGTCGAGATCGTCGCGCAGTACCCGCTCGAGCGCCGGACGCCGGTCACCGGGCTGCGAACGCAGGAGCTCGTCTCGCTGATCGGGCTCGCAGCTGCGTCGGAGCGCGCGACGCGGCGAGTCGTCGGCGTCGAGGCGACCGGGATCAACGCCTGCCCGTGCGCCCAGGGACTCGTGCGGGAAAGCTCGCGCGAGCGCCTGGAGGCGGCCGGCTTCGACGAAGCCGAAATCGAGCGAATCCTCGAGCTCGTCCCGCTCGCCACGCACAATCAGCGCGGCCGCGGGAGGCTCTACGTCGGCACCGAGGAGCCGGTGAACGCCGAGCAGCTCGTCAGGATCGTCGAGGGCTCGATGAGCGCTCCGGTCTACGGGCTGCTCAAGCGGCCCGACGAGCTCCACGTCGTCGAGCAGGCGCACGCACATGCGCGCTTCGTCGAGGACTCGGTGCGGCTCGCGCTGCGGGAAACCCTCGAGACCTACCCGCTCGACGACGGCGACTTCCTGTTCTCGCGGCAGGTGAACTTCGAGACGATCCACGACCACGAGGTGCTCGCGGAGCGGTTCGGCACGGTCGGGGAGCTGCGAGCAGAGCTCGAGCACGGGCGCGCGCTACCGCGCCACACGGAGCTGCGCGAGTGGCTCGCCGGCTAGCGATCAGACCGTTATCTCGTACCGGCTGACCCAATCGTTGACGACGGCCCAGTCGAGGTTCGCGAAGAAGGCATCGATGTAGGAGCCGCGGTCGGTCTGGAAATCGAGGAAGTACGCGTGCTCGTAGACGTCCAGCGCGACGAGGGGGGTCGCATTCCAGATCGGGAAAGTGTTCTGAGCGTCCCCGACGTAGTTGAACAAGCGGCCTTCGTCCCAGTCGTAGGCGGTCCACGCCCAACCTCGTCCGGCCATGCCGCTCGCCTTCAGGTCGCGAG
>JALYLK010000062.1 GCA_030774275.1 Actinomycetota bacterium | reverse complement strand
CGCCGCTGATCGCGCCAGGCAAGTCGGCGACGCTCAAAGTGACCCTAAAGACGGGCAGCCACAAGTACATCTGCACGGTTGTCGGTCATGCCGCCGCCGGCATGAAGGGGACGTTCAAAGCGACCTAACTCAGATCCCGCTACGCCGCGTTACTGCGGCAGACCTGCGTCACCCTGATTTGCCGCTCTGTTCAGGGCCGCGACTCGCTGCCATAGTCGGGCGAAGTCACCGACGAAGGGAGCAAGATGCCAGGCCAGCGACTCGGATACGACGACGCGATCGCGCCTTGTCGGACACAGAGCTCGTGGAGCGGCTCTGGAGCCTTATGAGCGACGTCGAGGATGACGACATCTACGGCGACCTCTGCTTGTTCGTCGACGAGTTGACCGAACGCCACGCGCCGCAGATCGCGCGGATGAGCATCGAGCTCATGCTCCCGGACGAGTACCTCGAGGAGAACATGGAAGCGATGCGGGAGCGAGAGGGCGCGAGGCTGATCCGCCAGGCGTTCGACGACTAGGAGTGATTGGCGAAACGCTTGGCGAAACGCGCGAAAGCTTCGCGGGCTAGCGTCGCCCGCGGCGCCTGCCGCGCATGTAGGTCAGCACGAGGACAAGGGCGATGGCCGCCGCGACAATCACTGCTACGGCAACAGAGGAGACAGCGACGATCACCCGCCCCTTATATCATCCCGCCGCTTGCGCCCTGTGTGAGGTAGGGACCTCCCTCGCGGGTCGGTGGCACGAGGCTCCGATGGGTGCGCTCGAGCGTGTAGTCGGAGCCGTCTTGGCCCTCGTGCAGCAACACCGTGTAGGTGACGACGACGGTCGTCGCTCGCTCCTCTCCGGGGCCGAGCGGCGCCACGAGCTTACGCGTTGTTTCGGGACTACGATTCGTGTCGATGCCCGACGAGTACCAGCCGATCTCGACAGGCGACCGAGAAGTCGTCGGCATCGACCCGTCGGCGTCGGGCCTGATCCGCGTGCGGGTCGGTCTCACACCTACGCCGTCGTCAGAGTGGTGGGAGATCTTCGAACGTGGGCCGACAGGAATCTCGTACTCGGTTTCCATGCATCCGCCGAGGCGGGCCGGCAGCGCCGCGATCGACCTTCGCGCCCCGGACGCGGAGATCGAGAGGTATGTCGAGGCGCTTCGCGATCGAGTCGCCGCGACCAACGTGCAGTACGAAAGCGAGGTCGCTCCCGAACGACATCGGCGTGACGAAGCCGAGAAGGCCGATGAGGAGCAGCGCGAGCGGCGAATGCGGCAGGCACAGCAAAAACTGGACGAGCTCGACTCCTAAGCCGCCGCGAAGAGAGCCTGCGCGCCAGTTGCGCGCCAGTTGCGCGCCAGTGGGCGCCGCGGGTTCGATCCCCGCTCGCCGCCTTTCCAGGCCACACCCAGGCCACACGGGTACGGCATCCGGCGACGTGTGCAGCGAATACGGGCAGCTACCACAAGCTCTCCGTCAAGCATCTGCCCGCGTACCTCGCGGAGTTTGAGTTTCGCTTCAACAACCGCGAGAACCCGTACCTCTTTCGCGACACGCTTCTAAAGCTCGTGGAGGCAGACACGATGACGTATGCGGAACTCACGAAGCCTCAAGCGGCCTGATCTTCGGCCATTGAAGCCCTGGTGGTGGCCAGTCTGCAATCGACCACATGGCGTCTATCCGTTCGTGAGACCAGGCATTGTTCATGACAAACCTGGCTTCCGAATACGGCTCCCCATCAACCACAATCTCCAGCGTGAACTCAGGCAGATCGGCATGCTCTAGAACAGTCGGGGTTGTTCTCCAGCCCACTTCGCCAGGCTTTGCCTCGTAGAAGACGGCAAAAAGCGCAACCACGCTCTTGTGACCGTGAGGACGAATGTCGTTCGCCTCTTCGTGGTTCGCGAACTGAAGCTCAACGAACGATGAGGTATGCGGCGGTGGCGGACTGACATCCTTCATGCGGACGACGACGTTTCTCGCACCCCTCTTTCCGCGAGTTTCGGCGACGCGAACTAATTTGGCGAAGGCGCCAAGGCTCCTATGTTCTTCAACGGCCCGAACCACGAACGCATCCGTCTTCCCGACCTCCTTATCGAAGTCGTAGCCATCACCGCATTCGATTGTCAGAACGGGCCTACGAGATCTCTGCCAAATCCACGCGACAACGCCACCGAGGAACAAGAGAAGCGTGATTACTCCCGCGACGATGGCCCAAATCGCACCCCACCTATCTAGTTGGCTCCGATGCGCCGCTACAGCCAGCAATCCAAACAAGAACGCGCCCCTAAAGAGTGAGAAACGAGGCATCTAGCGTATGCCTCGGGCCGGATGCTTCCCCGTGCATGAAGGGGACAATCCCGGACTTTTCGTACCCCACGCGCGCGGAGCGGGCGTGGCTCGGTCGCTGCCGGTCCGACACAACTTGGCAGGTCGGGTGGCGCAGGTGCACGATCTTCGGCTGCGCGAATGTGCTCTCGGCAGAACGAGACACTTTGCCCCAGCTTTGCTCGTTTATCTTGAGCCGGGCCGATTATTTTTTGGGAAAGGCTGCCTGCTAGATCGCGCCGGCTTAACGCTTCAATCTCCCAGTCTGGGAGGAATTCTCGAGAACCGGGATTGCGGTCCGGCGCGATCTGGCAGGCGCTGACGCCTCAAAAACCGGGCGGCCGACGGAACACCCGTCTTCGTCGGGTTGCTCTGGCGAGACGACGCTCGCCCGCGCCAGACTCGCGTTCTGCCGACACGCCACCATACTGAGCCCGTGGTTCGGGCATCGGCCATCCTCCTGCTCGTCGCGTCAGGCATGGCTTTAGCTGCTTGCGGTGGAACAGCGCGCAGTCGATCCGCCGAGACAGCGTCCCAGCCACAACCGGCGACGCAGTCCTATTCGACCCAGCGTTCGTCTTGTCCCCGAGGGGTTCTCATTGACGAATCGACCATCGCGCCGGTTCACGAGGTGCTGCTGGCGGCTCAGAGACTTCTGTCGCGCCGGGAATACGGGAGCCAAGGGACGATCTACCACCTAACCCCTCGTAACGCACCGATTGACGAGGTCTTCAGCGCCGCCACTCTAGGCGGCCCCTTCGATGACACCCAGCCGGGGCTACGGGCGATTCACCGCGTCGCTGCGCTGCGGTGTGGTCGGTCAACAGCACAGGCTTCTTGGGCGATCCACTACTCGATCCCTGTGTCCGTGATCGCGAGCGCCGGAGGGTGGGTATTCATCGTCAAGACGAGGACCGGCTGGCAGTTCTGGGGGAACTGGTGCGGCGCAGGTAAGTCTCGGCAGTGGCGCGCGTACTACTGCTAGCCCTAGGCCTCCTCGGGGGACTGTGAGACTCGGTGGCCTCAACGCAAGTGCCTAACCGTGAGTACGGCCAAAAGCGGGGCCAACCCAGCGACTGACAAGCCCTGATGAGCAGGCGACAACAACTTTCGATCCTCCCGCGAGGCTGCCGCCTGGATACGTGATCGTGAAGCGAAGGCCATAGACGGCCTCGAAGGGCAGTCCCACATCCCCCTGCGGCGTCAGCAGTTGCGACACCGTCCATCCATCTCCAGCCGAGTACCGGTCGTCTACGAACCGCGCGATTGCTCGACGGCTGACCAGAGGCCCTTGACCGAGCCGTATGTCTCCGTTGTAGGGGTCGAAGTTCGCCCCCCGAGTGAAGTTGCTCGCGAACTCGTCGCCGTGGCCGGTGTTGAAGGCATGGATGATCGAGAGGACTCGGCGCTCGACTCCTGGCACTTGGCACTTCACAGGTAACCGAACGGCGGGACTGTTCACCGTGAAATCTGCCGTTGTGTCGGGCGCGTTTGGCGGCTCGGTCAGACCGAACACCGCGAGAAGGAGCAGGGCCACGGCCCTCGCCATGAGCGATCAGAGTATGCGCCGCGCTGACCGGGTCAGCAAGTACGTGCAAGAGGCTCGGTACTTCGAATGCTGGCGCCGGGACCGACTTCATCTTGGGCCGGCGCAGATCGAACTTGCCCTCGGTCAGGTTGTATCCTTTTGACAGGGGAATGCGAATCGTCTGGTTCTCAATAGCGACGGCGCTCTTGCTTGTTGGCGTCGCTGCTGCTGCCGCAGCTAGCCGTCCCTTCCAGCACGGAACGTCTCAAGGGGTCAGTGTCAACGTCTACGCACCGGGACGTGCCGTGTTCGACCTGACACACGCGACCGCGCATGTTCGCCGCCAACTAAGGGCCCCACGGATCGATCCCGGTTGCGTGAAGGCGCGCTTGATTAAGGGGCAATGGAAAGCCGACGACGTATTCGGGCCGACCACCAGCTTTGCCCGGCGAATACAGGTCGACCTCGGCTCGGTAACGATCCCGCCCGGGCCGAGCGGTGTCCAGTTCCGCGCTCCCTACGACGGCTGCGAGATCGGCGGTCTCTACGGACATCGCTGGAACGACGCCTTCGGGACGCGGGACGCGGTCGAGATCTGGTTGACCGTGCGCGGCCGTCACTTCTTCAACGACCGTGCGGCCGCGCGGGATCTCGCCTACTTCGTTCGCTCACGCCGCGTGCACGAGATCCGCTTGAGCGCAACGCCGCGAGCCGGCCTCGATTGGTTCGTCAAGCGCTATCCCGGCAGGGTCGTCGCGATGGCGACGCCGACGGAGCACGTCCCAAGGCACGTGATCGGGTTCTGGATCGGCAAGGAGACGATCACCTTCACGGTTACGTCCTCAACGCATCACCGCTTCTTCGTCGTTGCCAAGCGGGGAACGTACAAGCTGCCGTTGAAGAACCTCGGCGACCTTGCATTCGTCTTCTGACCGCTATTCGCCCACGACTCCTCGCGGACATTGCCGCAGACTGGCCCATGCTCCGGTGGTTGCGCGTTCGGAGTCTGGCAGCGATCGTCGCGCTGCCCGCGGACCACGACAACTTTCAACTCGCTGTCGCCCGAACAGTTTTGGCGGAAACGGCCAAAATAGGAGCGACTTCCGCACAACCAAGTCGATCCTGCCGCTCGAACCTATTTTGGCGAAAACGGCCAAAATGCACTTTCGGCCGGCGCGATCTGGCGCTGCGTGGTGCGCAAAGAAAGGCTGGCCCGGCAGGGATGTGAGCTCTGACGGCGGTGGTTCGGATTCACACCTGCGCGCGGGAATCCGGTGGTCAACCTGGACGTTGGTCGAGGACCTACTGTTGTGGCGCCTGGTAGACGTAGTCTTTCGCGGCGCGGCGGCGTATGAGTTAAGTGAGACCGAAATTGGCGAGGACAGGAAGTGTGAGAGGCCACGATTTGCGCAGACTCGCAGCGATCGCTAGCACGGCTTTCGTGTGCATCGGCGTCGTCGTCGCTGTCGCCAATCCGGCCGTCATGGCCAGCGGCCGCCTCACCGGCAAGACGCAGATTTCCTTCGGCTGCCCGGGCCCGGTGCGGGAGGGAACGCCCGGCTGCAACCCTTGGCGCCCGTTCGCGCACGCCCGCTTCTCGCTCCGGCAGCGTTCGGCCTCCGGGAATCCGATCCCGGGCACCCGCCGCACTGTCACTTCCGACGCGCACGGGCGGTTTCAGCTGCTGCTGCCTGCGGGTGCTTACGTCATCACTCCGCTGCCGCAGCAAAACACCGACGGCGGCAAACGCCTGAACGTTCAGGTACGCGCCGGCGAATCCGCCACAGTGCTGGTCCGCTTCGCCGGCTTCCCACGGATGGAGTGAGGCCAGCGGCCCGCGAGCGCAGCTACTCGACGCGCTCGAGACTGCCGACCTGGTCGAGTGGCTGCGGCTCGCCGACGACCGCCGCCGCCAACCGCTCGCACTGACCAAACGCGGTCAAACCACGTTTCGCTCCGCGCAAACGCTGCTGCGCGAGCGGTTCGCGGAGCTCCTTGCCGAGTTACCGCCGCCGGAGACCGACGCGCTCGCGCGGCTGCTGGAAAGGCTCGAAGCCCTGCTCAGCGGGACGGCGCCGCCCCCGCGACCCCACCGCCCGCCGACGCCCCCGCGTCCCCAGCCACCGCGACGGCGCTAAGGCCGTCACCGGCGCGCCTCAACCATTGCCACTCGACGCCGCTGCGCCGTTACTCGCGGCGGTCCAGGCGCCCAGGGCGCCGAGGCGGAATGCCCAGAGCTGAGCGTCGCCGGCCGCCGGCGCCGTGATGCGAACGGGAACCGCCGCGCAGCGGCTGGCTGAACGTTCCCTCGTGTAGGCGATCGGCCGAAGCTCACGCGAAGCCGATCGGAAAACTACTGCGGCTGTGCGCCTACGAGTTGAACCTGCGGCTTTGCGAGACGACCTGCTCGAGTTTCTTCGAGCGTCGTCGTGCCTTGGCGTGAAGCACGGCACAAGCGAGATCGAGGTGTACCTCCTAAACAGCGTCAGCGAGCGGCACGATCACGCCGCTATCACCGGATGCCTGCAGGCTTGGAAGGGAGCTCACGACCAAGCCTCCGTCGAGATCGTCGCCGGCTGAACTCACTCGACGCCTGAAGTTCGGCTATCGCACCCCTGTTTTCAGACTAACGACGCAGAGTTCTACGTTGCCTGACCAGCGACGCCTCATAACCCCTGGACGTCGCGCTTCCAACATTCTGCCGCTAACGACGGAAGGCCCACCTCGCCGTACTGGCACCCTCGACCAACGATGCATCTGTCCCGATCGGCCGCCTAGCACCAGAAACATCAGAGGGCCCCCGAAGGCGCCCTCTGATTGCGCATTGCTTGGCCTTGGGTTAGGCGTGGGCGAGCTCAGGAACGGCGCCGAGCTGCTGCATCATCCCGAACGTGTCCCAGTTCGTGTAGTCCTCGATGACCTTGCCGTTCTCAAGGCGGGCGCCGAAATAACTAGGCGCCTCGGCCTTCCGTTTTCAGGTTCCGGGTTACGTGCTGTCAGACGGGCGAGGCGGTCGGCGAGCCCACCCTATGGCTGATCTCGTAATGATCCACGGAGTCGATCGATGTGCCACTAGCCTCGGTTCCCCGCTTCCGAAGCTCATCTGCCTTGCTCTTGCTTGCGAGCAGGGCCTCTTCGCTCTCCCAAATCGTGATCGAGAGAGCCTTGCCTTCGTCCCTGTCGACGAGGAAATAGCCATGGGAGAAACCGTCAACCTGTTCGAGATCCGATGAAACGCTTTTGAACCCCGCGATGAGACCCTCGGGATCGTCGGTCTTGTAGGTACTGACTCGGGCGTGCATGGAGACCTCCTTGGGTGACGGCCGACACTCTCACGCCGGGTTACCGAACGCAAGGGATGAGGCGCTGTCCTTGTGAGCGGCGAGGGATCGAGCGAAGGGGGCGAAAACGGCACGGCTCGACTTCGGGCTAGATCGTGATCAAGTCGGGCTTATGCCTCCTGCCTGGAAGGCGGCGAGGATCGCGTCGAGCGGATTGACGCGCTTCCCGAAAGTCGAAGCACGGGCCTGCAGAGTGAGGCAGTTCGCACAGGCGATGGCCGGCATACGTAGCACCAACTCGAACGGCGGCGCATCACGAAGCCTTGGCTCAATGCGGAACTCGAGCTGGGGCGTCCGAATCCAGGCGAGACGTGCACCGCACCCTGCGCAGGATTCGCCTCGTCCAAGCAGGCCGGCCTTCTTGGTCTGGGGTATCGCACCGCCGAAGATGAACTCCCTCAGATCTGAGCCGAAGTCGGGGTAGACGTAGACCTTCTCGTGGCCTTCGGAGCAGCTGCGATACGGGAACCCGATCAGCTCGGCATCGACTCCCTCCGCCTGCGCGGACAGGTCAACCGTGGAAATCGAGTTGCGCTCTTGCCCGCACTGCGCACACCGCTTCGCCATCGCTTCATTTTCGCCGTCGCGCGAGACGTCAGGCGAGATCGTGACCGGGGGGTCCACTTTTCTTGGCCACCGGCCCCTGACAGATCGCGCCGGCTTGATGCTTCAATCTCCCAGTCTGACCAAAAGACGTTGTTAGATGGCCAAGAAGAACCCAGAGAAGCAGCTCGATCTAAGTCGGCCTCGCCGAGGTCGCGGAGATGCTCGGACTACGACGCGGGAGCGTCAAGAGCAGGCGCGAGACGCACTTCGACACCTTCCCGGGCCCGGTCGCTCAACTCGCCTGCGGCCCGATCTGGCTCCGTTCCCAGATCGTCGACTACCTCGAGCTCGAGGAGCGTCTCGGCCACCGCTCGCGCTGGGCGCGCGAGGAATACCCCGGCGACTGGCCGCCGTGGCGCAAGGCCGCGCTCGAACGCGAGCTGATGCGCCTGAAACCGGCTGGCGCAAGCCGAAACCGACACCGGTCCTAACAACGTGTTTTGGCGGAAACGGCCAAAATGGGCGTTTGGCCGGCGCGATCGCGCGCCGACCCCTGTCCCAAAAGGAACGGTCCGCGGTGCACCTGGCCTTAGACTTCCTTTCACTACGTACCCCCAAGGACTAGGCTCGATGTGTGGGGCCGACTACGTGAGAACGCGTGCTTCGAGCGGCGTTTCGCGGCCCGGTTCGACGCGGTAGGCACGGGCGCCGTCCGTCCGAGCGGTGACGACCTCGACGAGTTCGGTTTCGACGAAGCAGAGCCCAACGCCCCAATCAGCCGCGTAGCCAGCCGGGAAGCCCTCGTGATCGACAAGCTGACGGTAGAAGGGGCGGCGCAACTCCTCGTCGTCGAAGTGCGCGCAAGCGCTGCCGGGCAGAAATCCAAGGCCGTCCCGCATCCCGTGGAGCTGGGGGCCAAACGAGTCGGTGACACATGCCTCGAACCAGCCGTGCATCCCACCGCTCGAACCCGCGAGGATGCGCCCTTCTTCCCAGGCCTCCCGAACGATTACGTCGAAGCCGTGGACGCGCCAGACGGCAAGCATGTTCGCGGGGTTGCCGCCGCCCACGAACACGATGTCGTGGCCGAGGACGAAGCCGCGGAGGTCTTGTGGCGGCCATGGAAAGAACTCGAGTCGCGACACCTCAGCGCGACCTGCGAAGAAGTCGTAGATACAAAGCGCTCCGCTGGCGTCTTCGGCCATCCCCGTATTGACCCACAACACCTTCGGACGGCGGCGACCGCAGAGCCGGAGGATGTAGTCGCGCAGCGGTTCACCGGTCGCGCCTCCGCCAATTGCGACGATCCGCCGCTCCACTGCCGCCGAGTATGGCACCGTCTCCGACGAGTCTGACAGTCACATGAGCGTTATGTGACGCTCTGCCTACTTCTCAACGTCCGGCTTGAGCCTCGTCGAGCGCGAGCGACGACGACAGGTCGCGGTAGGCATCGACCTGCGCGAGCAGGTCGTTGGCCTTCTGCTGGACGGCCTCGACCGCGTCCACGCCTGCAACCCAGCGAAGGGGCGGCTGCTCCTGGTCGATGACGGTGACCAGAGCCTTCGCGAGCTTCGCGGGGTCGCCGCCCTGCTTCCCGCTCATCGCCTCCCAGGCGGGCCGGGTCTGGGCGGTGCGCTCGGCGTAGTCGTCGATCGACAGCTCGGCGTAGGCCGTTGACTCGTTTTCGAGCAGCTCGGTGCGGAAGAAACCCGGCTCCACGATCGTGGTGTGGATGCCGAACGGCTCGACCTCGAACCGCAGCGACTCCATCCACCCCTCAAGCCCGAACTTCGAGGCGGCGTAGGCCGAGCAGAACTCCTGCCCCACGATGCCGGCGGTCGACGTGATCGTGACGACGTTCCCCGACCGCTGCTTGCGCATCACGGGCAGCGCGGCGCGCGTGACGTTCATCGGCCCGACAAGGTTCGTCGTCAGCGACCGCTCGATCTGCTCCGGGGTCAGCTCCTCGAAGTAGCCGGCATAGAAGTTGCCGGCGTTGTTGACCAGCACGTCGATCCGGCCGAAGCGGTCGACCGCCGCCTGCACCGCCGCCTCCGCCGACGCCAGGCTCGTGATGTCGAGCTCGACGACGAACAGGTCGTCAGCCTCGCCGACGGCGTCGGCCACGGCTTCGGTGTTGCGGCCGGTCGCGACGACTGCGTGGCCGGCGGCGAGCGCGGCCTGCGCGATGTCGACGCCCATGCCGCGGCCGGCGCCAGTGATGAGCCAAACCCTCTTGTCAGCCATCTTCTTCAGTCCCTTCTTGCTTGCTGTTGTGCGGGTGGAGAGGCTACTGAGGCTACTGAGGGGTCGCTTGGGCCAGTGCAGACGAATGTCCTTCGAGAATGGACGTGCCCGCCCGCGGGTCAGTCGCGCGGCGAGATGGACCATGATGCAGCGATGGCCGGAGTTGGAGGCATCACGGTCCGCTCACGGAAACGGCACGACCACGAGCACGTGCAAGCCCTGCTGAAGCTCTTATCGGAAGATGCACTGGTCAGAAGCGAGGATGCGCCCACGTATGTCGCGGAGATGGACGGCCGGGTGGTCGGGATGGTCACGCTCTGCGTCTTCACGACGCTGACGGGGCCGAAGGCATATTTGGATCACCTAGTCGTTGCCCAGGATTGGAGACGACGCGGTATTGGACGGGCGCTTGTGCGGTACGCCATTGAGCAAGCGAACGCCGCCGGCGCCTCTCGCATCGACTTAACTGCCAACAGCGAGAAGCAAGCCGGGTGGGCGCTTTACAAGTCACTCGGCTTCCGAGAGCGTGACACCTCGAGCTTCCGTCTTAATTTGACCGAGTCGACGACCGCAGAGCGCCGGTAGGAGTAGATCGCCGGGCCTGTCGCCTGGGCGAGCGCCCTCTAGTCAGTGAGCTTCCATGGAGCGGGCACAGCCCTGGGGAACGCTGGACGCTACGAACGCGTCAGCTAGCTCATGCGAAGCTCGCTCGAAGCGATCGATCACCTCGGCGGAAGCTGCGCCAAGATCCGCTCCAGCCGGGCGCGATAAAGCCGAGGATTCATCGGCTTCTCCCGCACCCAAGAGGGCGGCCTGCCGCCGTGGAGCGCGCGGACGAGCTTGGAGAAGCCCCCGGCGGCGACCGCCCGGTGCCACTCGGCGCTGAAGACCTTGCTGTCGACAGCCTCCTGGTACTCCCGTTGCGCTTCCCGCAGCTCCTGCCAGATCCGGCCCCGGAAATGATCGGAAAAGGGCGAGGTTTTGGGCAGCAGCTCGCCTGCGAGCAGGCTTCCCGTAGCGGTCGGCCCGAAAGCTTCCGGCCAGGACCCGCTCAAGCAGCGTCTTTGCTGGACGACCCATTCTGGCGGCAATTGGCAAAACCCAAAGCTGCCGCAAAGGATGCGCACGGATTGCGACACGTCGCACAAACGTCTTTTGCGCCGCCGTGCGAGAAGGTAGGTCTGCCTCAGGATCGAACCGAACTCAGGCTGTGTGGAAACAGCTTGAGAACGGGCGCGTCGCCCCTCTCAGCGGCTCCGCAAGGTTTCTTCCCCGGTCTACGGCACGATCGGGAGGTACAGCGGCCGCTAGTTGAAGAGAAATATGAGGCAGGTCGTCGAGGATCGGGCGGTCGCCTGCGCGACGGCTAAGTCAGGCTCGTCTCGCGCCGAACATCGCCAGAAAGCCGGTCAGTCAAGATCAATTGGAACGCTGTCCTCCCGGGCGCCGACTCGAGCAGGAGCGTCCCGCGCATTACTTCTGCGAGATCGTGGGCAAGAGCGAGTCCTAAGCCACTGCCCGACGCCACCGTCCCGTCGATTCGATAGAAGCGATCGAAGATCGCCTTCGCTTCCTCGTCCGGAATCGCGCCACTACCAGGCCCCTCGTCCTCGACAGAGAGCACGACCACCTCGCTGTCTTCTCGCGCGGCGCGGACAGTCACGTGTGTGCCGAGCGGCGTGTGCTTCAGCGCGTTGTCGACGAGGATTCGCGCGATCTGGGCGAGCTTGTCCTCGTCTCCACGCATCGGCACCCGTGCATCGACCCGAGCCTCCAATGTTTTGGCTTTCTGAACTGCGATCGCCGAGAACTCACGCACGACTCCCTCGGCGACATTGGCGAGATCCATCTCGCGCTCCCTCAACGTTACCCGGCCCGCGTCCAGCCGTGTCAAGTCGAGAAGATCGGTCGAGAGCTTGATCATTCGATCGACCTGTTCACGCATCGTTTGGAGAAACTCGGTCTGGGTCGCGCTATCCAGATCTTCGTCGGTGATCAATTCCAAAAAGCCGCTGAGTGAAAACAGCGGCGTTTTCAGTTCGTGCGACGCGTTGGCGATAAATGTCCGGCGTGCCAGGTCAAGACGAGAAAGTTGGAGACGCATCCGATCGAACGTCTTGGCCAGACGAGCCAATTCATCGCTACCAGGGAGAACGGCAGACACCTCGAATGAGCCCGCGGCGATAGTCGCGGCCACTCGCTCGAGCCGCCCGATTCGACGAGTGAAGAGTCGGGTGGCCGCAAGCCCGATCGCGACTGCGGCAGTCAGGGCTGCAGCACTCGCGATTAGCAGACGCGTAGTGATGTAGTCGACACTGTCGTAAGCATCGGCAAGTGGTGAGGAGATAAGCAGGATGCCGCTGCCTCCGCCTACTGGGGCTGCAGCTTCGGCAAAAGGTTCTCCGCCACGGGTGACGGTGCCGCGTTGCGGCGAGAGGAGCGCCTGCGCGCGCACGGCTATCGCGTCGTTTTCTAAGACGGTTGATCTGCTGCCGCCACTCGAATCGGCGACCACCGCTCCCACCGGCGCAGTCGCGGTGCCGTCATTTGTAAGGAGAACCACCCGCACTGAACGCTCGGCGGCGAGGTCCTCGACGGACGTCTGCCAGGTGAACACGTCGGCTGGAAAACGGCGCGCCCCACTGTTGACGATAGCCTGCAGATGGGTCAGTTTGCGCTCTACGAGCCGATGCCGGAGCGAGGGAACCACGGCGAGATAGATCGCGCTGATCGCGGCACTCAAGAGCAAGAGCAGACCGAGCGTGACGGTTGCAACCAGACTTCGTCGCGGATCGAAACGGCGTATTTGCGGCCTTGGCAACTTTGTGCAGCCTTTGAGCTGTAACGAAGGCTAGCGAGCGAGCCGTGTGACCGTTTCGCTTACCAATCCCATCACTTGGAACGTGCTGCCATAGGTCTATCTTCAGGTTGCGCCACTTGCCTTGCCTGTCGCTCGCCGGTTGACTACCACCTCAATGCGTGGTAATAATCGCGCGTCCTGCACGCCGCATCAGCGCTCCGTCGCGGCCCATGGGGCGGGAAGGGAGGACGAAGGATTAGTCCCTGCGCCCATAGGCGCCCGCGCCATTTCGTCAAGGGAGGCACGCTTGTCGGCGGGGCGGCGATCTTCGCCGTGATTGAGGGCAACTACTGGACACAGCTCAAGTAGCAACGCGAGAAGACAAGCTTGGGGGTGCGTTAAGATGAAAAAGTCAATTGTTTTACTTGTTCTAATTTCAGCGATCTTTGCTGCGCTTGCAAGCCAAGCTAAAGCTACAACTTTAAACAGTTGGCATACGAATTGTTATCTGAATTTCTACAATAGCTGCTCATCACCATACAACGGATGGACGGCGGCTAGTGTTTATAATCAGAGTGGCAATGGAGCTACATTGCTTTGCTACACTAAAACATCTGGAGGAACGCTGATTGATTATAAATATATTTATGACGGTCAGGCGTTAAATCTCACTATTTGGGGATACTCAAGATTAACGTGCCAGATAGCAGGAAATGTGGGTCTAGCAGTAGCTTATATGAGTGTTTCGAATTAGTTTGTAGGAGTTTTATTTTTGGGCGACTGTGAGTGACTCGTCCATTACTTCAGGGTCGCCCATTTAATTTAATTGATTAGTGGAATAACCTAGTTGACTAGAACGATCAGCGCCGGGTCTCGCCAGACGACATCGTGGGCGGATTCGGCGTCGCCGGTCACTGTCGCCAGCGCATTTCGAAACGAGACATAACGCGCGCGGTAGACACGCTCGATGACTCCGCTCAAAGCGTCCACTGTTAGAGTGGAGTTCCCCCGCTTCGGTGGACACCTGAGCGCTTGGCCCGTCTGGGCCGAGCTGGAGGATGGTGTTCATGTCAGAGCGGAGGCACTATACGAAGCCGTATCCGGAGGCGTTTCGGCGTGACGCGG
>JALYLK010000061.1 GCA_030774275.1 Actinomycetota bacterium | reverse complement strand
TCCGCACGGAAATCGGGAACCCCGAGCGCGGTGTCCGCGTCGATCACCGCCGCAAGGCTGACCCCGCTGAAGTGGTGGCCCTTCGCGACCATCTGCGTCCCAAGCAGGACGGCGCGGTCGGTCTGGTCGAACCGGCGAAGGGCGTCCGCGAACGCTTCCGGCTTCTGGGCCGTGTCGGCGTCGAGTCTGATCGGCACCAGCTTCGGCAGCTGCTTTGCGAGCTCTCGCTCGAGGCGTTGCGTCCCGGCGCCGATTCGCGCGAGCTCGACCGACCCACACGACGAACAGGCCTCCGGTGCTCCTTGCGCGTGACCGCAATGGTGGCAGCGGAGCTGCCCGTCTCCGTGCAACACCAGGGCGACGTCACAGAGCGGACAACGGATGGTCGTGCCGCAAGCGCGGCAATGAAGTGCTGGCGCGACCCCGCGACGGTTCAGGAGCAGGATCGCCTTCCCACCCTCCTCCTCGATGGCGCCGAGCTCCTTGAGCAGGGGCGCCGAGAGCGGATAGCCGGCCTCGCGGCGCAGATCGACGACCCGCACCCCCGGCAGCGACCCTCCGAATCGCCCGCCCAGCTCGAGACGTTCGAGACGCTCCCAGCTCTCCGGCCGCGGCGTGGCGCTTCCGTAGATCGCGACCGCGCCTTCGAGCGCAGCTCGCTTCGCCGCGACTGTCCGCGCGTCGTATCGCGGGTCGGACTCCTGCTTGTAGGACGGATCGTGCTCCTCGTCCACGCAGATGACACCGACGTCAGACAGCGGCGCGAACACGGCCGAACGCGCCCCGACGACCAACCTCGACTCGCCGGTCGCGATCCGCTCCCTTTCGTCGCGGCGCTCGGCGTCGGTGAGTCCGGAATGCAATATCGCGACGGAATCGCCGAAGCGCGCCTGGAACCGCCCCAGCGTCTGCGGGGTCAGCGCGATCTCCGGGACGAGGACGATCGCCGTCTTGCCGCGCTCCAGGGCCGCGGCGCACGCTTGGAGGTAGATCTCGGTCTTGCCGCTGCCGGTTTCGCCGTAGAGCAGGAAGTGGCCGCCGTCGCCGTCGAGCGCGGTGGTGATCCTTTCCAGCGCGACGCGCTGCTCGCCGGTCAGCTCCGGGGGCTCAGCCTCGTCCGTCAGCGCATGGCGTTCGCCCGGTGGCGCCTGCTGCTTCCGCCGCTTCCGCTTCACCGGCGCGATGAGCTCGAGCGCGCGCCCGGGCGTCGAGCCGTAGTAGTCCGCGACCCAGAGCGCAAGGTCGACCAGCACCGGCGGCAGCTCGTCGAGCACGGAGTCGATCGGAACCGGGTTGACCCCGGCGGGCGCCTCGTCGACGAGCTCGACGACAACGCCACGACGGCGCGAGCGTCCGAGCGGCACCGAGACAACGGCGCCCTTCGCGGCGCCGTTCCTCAGCTCGTAGGTGAACGGCCGCGCGAGGGCGCGCGTGGTGACGAGTGGGTAGACGGTCGCGTACCGGGGCACGGGCCGAGCGTAGCCCTGAAGCGAGACGCCGGCGGGGGCCGTCACTCTTTCTCCCGGCGACCGGGTCCCGAGACATGCCCCGGGACCAGGTCCCCGGACATGTCCGTGGACCCGGTCGCCGGACATGGCCCGGGACCCGGTCGGCGCGGGTCTCGGCGCCTCCTAGACGCCGGCGGCGACGAGCACGAAATCCGTGGCGAAGCCGAGCGTCAACCCGAGCACGATGCCCCAGGCGGTCAGCGACTTCGAGCTGAACGTCCTGCAGACGTTCAGCAACTCGATCACGACGTAAAGGATCGAGCCCGCGGCGAGCGCGAAGAAGAGGATCGAAAGGTTCTCGCTCGTCCACGCGTGGCCGATGACGGTGCCGATGAACGTCGGGGCGCCGGCGATCAGGCCCATCAGACCGAGGAACCGCCAGCTGGGAAGCTCTGCCTCCCCGCTCAGCGGCCCGACGATCCCAAAGCCCTCGGTCGCGTTGTGCAGGCCGAAGCCGATCACCAACACCAGCGCGAGGCTCTTCAGATCCTGAGCCGCGGATTGGCCGATCGCGAGCCCTTCCGAGAAGTTGTGCAGGCCGATCCCGGTTGCGATGAACACCGAAAGCCACTGCGCAGCCGAGAGTCCGGGCTTGTGCGCCTGCGAGAACTCGGCGACCGAAGCCGCCCCAGGCCCGAGCATCGCCTTGCGCTGCCGTGCCTTCATCCAGGTGTCGTAGTAGACGAGGCTCATCAGGCCGACCACGAAGCCGGCGAGGGCGATTGAAGCGACGGCGGCGAAGCGCCCCCAGGTGTGCGCATTTACCGCGCTGTCGACCGGGTCAATCGCCTGGCTGAGCACGTCCCAGAACAGGAACAGCAGGATCCCGGTCGCGGTCGCCGTGAAGAAGGCCTTCACCCTCGGCGAGAGACCCCGCATTCGGCCCATCGGCAAGCCGATGAAGATCGTCAGGCCGGCGATCGCGCCGAGCAGCAAGGTCTGGCCAGTGGACACGGTTGTAAGGCTCACCTTACAGCACCCGTTCGAGACTGAACCACCGGCAACGGCGTTGCAAACCGAGGGAAGACAGACGCCCCGGCAAAGCCGCGACGTCCTCCAGGTCGGCGTCGCAAGCGAGCGCCTTTGCAGATCGCGGGCAGTACAGTTTGTCCAGCGTATGGCACAGGGCCACTCAGTCGACGAGTACCTCGAAACGATCTATTTCCTCGCGTTCCCGATCGGCGAGTACAGGCCGCAATCGACGGGCTCGCCGACGCTCGCTTCGCGTGTCGCCGAGATGCTCGGCGTCTCGCGCGCTTCGGCCGGGGAGATGCTGAAACGGCTCGAGGTCGAGGGCCTCATCGAGCGCGGCGAGCACAAGGAGGCGATCCTCACCACCACCGGCCGGGCGCGGGCGGAGAAGGTCGTCCGCAAGCACCGGATCATCGAGCGGCTCCTGACCGACTTCATGGGCTACACCGCCGCCGAGGCTCATGTGCACGCCGACGAGCTCGGCGACACGTTTTCCGACGAGATGGTCGAGCGGATCGAAGTGAAGCTCGGCCATCCGGAACGTTGCCCCCACGGCTGGCCGGTCGATCCCGACTTCGAGCAGGCCGAAAACCAGGAACTGGCGCCGCTCGCCGATCTCGAGCCGCCGAGGCAGGCGACGATCGTCCGCCTCGCCGAGCACGACGGCGAGCTCTTGCACTGGTTTTACGACCAGGGGCTCGTTCCGGGGACCGTGGTCGAGCTGAAAGCCGCTCAGCCCGCAGCGGGCCAGTTCACGGTCAAGGTCGACGGCAGCGAGAAGGCGATCGGCGAGAAAGCCGCGGCCGGGCTGTTTGTTCGGCCGACCTAATGATCTAGATCACAAGGAGGGTTAAGCGGTTGCGGTCTCGGGAGCGCCGATCCCGGCCGCGGCGCGAAGCGCGTCCGCCTTGTCGGTGCGCTCCCAGGTGAAGTCGTGGTCGTCACGGCCGAAGTGGCCGTACGCCGCCGTCTTCCCGTAGATCGGCCTCCGGAGCTCGAGGTCTCGCAGGATCGCCGCCGGCCGGAGGTCGAAGTGTTCGCGCACGAGCTCTTCGATCCGGTCGGCACTGATTCCGGCGGCCTCCGTATCGAACGTCTGCACCCCGATCGAGACCGGGTGGGCGACCCCGATCGCGTAGGCGACATTGATCTCGCAGCGGTCCGCGAGGCCCGCCGCCACGATGTTCTTCGCGACGTAGCGGGCCGCGTAGGCGGCCGAGCGATCGACCTTGGTCGGGTCCTTGCCCGAGAACGCGCCGCCGCCGTGGCGGGCCGCCCCGCCGTACGTATCGACGATGATCTTGCGGCCGGTCAGCCCGGTATCTCCCATCGGCCCCCCGAGGACGAACTTGCCGGTCGGGTTGACGTAGACGAAGTCGCGTTCGTCGAGCCGCTTTTCGTTGTAGAGATCGACCGGCAGGATCGGCCGCAGGACGCGCTCGATCAGGTCGGGCTTGATCAGCGAGTCGGCGTCGCAACCCTCCGCGTGCTGCGTCGAGACCAGGATCCGCTCGATCTCGACCGGCCGTTGGTGGCCATGCTCGTCGACCTCGTAACGAACGGTCACCTGGGCCTTGCCGTCGGGGCGTAGGTACGGCAGCTCCCCAACCTTGCGCACCTCCGCGAGCCGCTTGACGATCTTGTGCGCGAGCATGATCGGAAGAGGCATCAGCTCAGGGGTCTCCCGCGTCGCGTAGCCGAACATCATCCCCTGGTCGCCCGCTCCGACGCGGTCGAGCGGGTCGTCGCCACCCGGGTCGTGCTGCACCTCGTAGGAGGCGTCGACCCCCTGCGCGATGTCCGGCGATTGCTCGTCGATCGCGACCACGACGCCGCAGGTGTGGGCGTCGAAACCCCACTCGGAGTGCGTGTAGCCGATCTCGGCGATCTTCGCCCGCACTTTGGCGGGAATGTCGACGTAGGTCTCGGTCGAGATCTCGCCTGCGACCACCACGAGGCCCGTCGTGATCAGCGTCTCGCACGCAACCCGGCCGGCCGGGTCGTCGGCGAGGACAGCGTCGAGAACGGTGTCGGAAACCTGGTCGGCGACCTTGTCCGGATGGCCCTCCGTGACCGATTCCGACGTGAACAGGAATTCGCTCGGCACGGGCGCGAAGGCTACTCGATCGGGCGGTTGAGCCATCCGGCTCGCTCTGTAGCTTTTGCCTCGAATTTCCGATGAATAAGAACGTTCTGGCGTCTTCGAAGAGCCCCAGGAGGCAACAATGGACATAGGCGCACCCGACACCGAGCACGAGATCGAGATCGCACCGCTCGACGAGCCCGTGCCGGCGCCGGCTCCCGCGGAGGAACCGGCCCAGGAGCCGATACCGGCGTGAGCTCGGGCACGTTTCTCACCGAGCCGATCCTCGGGTGGCGGCTCTGGCATGTGCGCCGCCACGACGACGTCCACCGGCTCGAGTCCTTCACCTGGCACCACGTGAGCTGGCCCGCCGGAGCCCGCTTCGAGGCGGAGTGCTCGACCCACGGCGTAGCTGCGCCTGTCGAGGGCCATGAATGCGGCATCTACGCCTTCAAGACAAGAGAGCTCGCCGAAGACCTGCTCCGACGCTACACGGGGGTTCGCCAGCACTACGGGCGTCCCCACCAGGAACTTCCTCCTTTGCGGCAGGGGTGCCCGATCGCGATCGGCCGGGTCTCGCTGTGGGGTCGCGTTCTGGCCCGCGAGAATGGCTTCCGCGCGCAGTACGCCTACCCCTACGAACTGTTTCTGATCGGCGGTGAGGACAAGCTCGCGCGCGAGCTTCGACACCTCTACGCGGTCGACGTCTGGCCGAGCTGAACGCTCGTCGCGAGCGGCGCCCGGTACGCGTAAAGCGTTAGTCGCACTTGACACAGCACATCCCGGTGCGTTAGTCACCCGCTGCACCGTGCCGCTGGAGAGTCGGCGCTGTCGTCACCCGCAGAGTGCGACAAGCGAGACCGGCGATCCGCACGCCTCTCGAGCGGAGCTTCTGGAAACCGGAAGTTCGAGAGAGGGAGGTGGAGGTGTCGGAGACAGCTACAGAGGCCACAGGCACGAACGGGGTCTGGCACGTGCGCATGGGCGCCGGTGCTGCCTGGCGCAAGACGGTCTGGGGAGAGTTCCTTTCGGAATTCCTGGGCTGTTTCGTGCTGATCGCGTTCGGCGACGGCGTCGTCGCGATGGCAGTCGCGGCGCTGAATCAGTCCGGTCGTGCCGCGACCGACCACACGATCTTCCTGGCGTCAGGCGACTGGCTGCTCATCACCTGGGGATGGTGCTTGGCGGTCGTGATGGCCATCTACGTCGCAGGCGGAATAAGCGGCGCTCACATCAACCCGGCGGTCACGATCTCGCTCGCTGTGCGCCGCGGGTTCCCGTGGACGAAGGTGCCGGTCTACATCTTCGCCCAGGTCGCGGGCTGCTTCACCGGCGCCGCGCTGGTCTACCTCAACTACAAGGATGCGATCAAGAGCTACGAGCACGTGACGCATGCGGTGCGCGGGCAGACGAGCTCGATCGCCTCGTACAGCATCTTCGCGACCTTTCCGTCCGGGTACTTCCACAACCCGGTCGGGCCGTTCATCGACGAGTTGATCGGCACCGCGTTACTCGTCGGAATCGTGTTCGCGATCATCGACGAACGGAACCTGGCGCCGAAAGGGAACCTCGGGCCGTGGATCATCGGCCTGCTGGTCGCCGCGATCGGCATGTCCTACGGCGCGAATACGGGCTACGCGATCAATCCGGCCCGCGACTTCGGGCCGAGGCTCTTCGCCTGGTTCGCCGGCTGGGACGGGGTGGCGCTCCCGGGCAACTACGGCAACGTCAACTGGTACTGGTGGATCCCCATCGTCGCTTGCATAGTTGGCGGAATCATCGGCGGGTTGGTCTACGACTTCTTCATCCAGCAAGGGCTGATGGCCCGAGGTGAACCGCCCGCCACAGATATCGAGGTCAAGGGCGAGGCCGTGCAGGAGCTGCCGTGAAAAAGCTGATCAACAAGCCAGAGGACGTCGTTACCGAGGCCCTGCACGGGATGGCCACAGCGCATGCAGACCTGTTACGCGTCCAGTTCGACCCGAACGTGATCGTTCGGCTCGACGCGCCGGTGCAGGGCAAGGTCGGGCTTGTCTCGGGCGGGGGCTCAGGTCACGAGCCGATGCACGGAGGCTTCGTCGGGCTCGGCATGCTCGACGCTGCCTGCCCCGGCGAGGTCTTCACCTCTCCGACCCCGGACCAGATGGTCGACGCGACGAAGGCCGTGAACGGCGGCGCCGGGGTGCTTCACATCGTCAAGAACTACACGGGCGACGTGATGAACTTCGAAATGGCCGCCGAGCTCGCCGGCGGCGAGAACATCGAGGTCGAGGCCGTCGTGATCGACGACGACGTCGCCGTGCAGGACAGCCTCTACACCGCAGGGAGGCGCGGCGTCGGCACCACGGTTCTGGCGGAGAAGATCTGCGGAGCCGCGGCGGAAGACGGGCGCAACCTGGCCGAAGTGGCCGAGCTGTGCCGAAAGGTGAACGCCAACGGACGAAGCATGGGAATGGCGTTGACCTCGTGCATCGTGCCGGCGGCCGGGAAGCCGACCTTCGAGCTCGGGGACGACGAGATGGAGATCGGGATCGGCATCCACGGCGAGCCCGGGCGCGAGCGGGTGAAGTTGGCGCCATCGGCCGAGATCGTCGAGAAGCTCGCGGTCCCGATCGTGGAGGACCTGCCATTCGAGGAAGGCGATCGGGTGCTCGCCTTCGTCAACGGCATGGGAGGCACGCCGCTGATCGAGCTCTACGTCGTCTACAACG
>JALYLK010000060.1 GCA_030774275.1 Actinomycetota bacterium | reverse complement strand
ACACCGTGATCATCATGACCTCGAACATCCGCTCGGTCGACGCTTTGTCCGATCACTTCCGGCCCGAGTTCCTGAACCGGATCGACGAGATCGTCGAGTTCAAGGCACTCTCGCGCGAGCAGCTGGGCGAGATCGTCGAGCTGCAGCTGACGCGGCTGCGCGAGCGGCTGGCTCAGCGCGGACTTGGGCTCGAGCTGACAGACGAGGCGAAGGAGCTCGTCGCCGAGGCCGGCTGGGATCCGACGTACGGCGCCAGGCCACTCAAGCGGGCGCTGCAGCGTCTGATCGAAAACCCGCTGGCCCTGCGACTGCTCGAGGGCGACTTCGGCGAGGGCGACACCGTTCGCGTCGCGGCGCGCGACGGCGACCTCGTCTTCGAGAAGGCCGGTGCCCGCGAGCCGGCCGTGGCCTGAGCGACGTCACGGAAATAACCGTGTGGGCCACACGTAAGTTCTGTCGCGAGCTTTGGCTGAATCACCAGTCATCTCAGCAACACGATCACCAAGACTCACGCGGACAAGAACGTGAATCTCGGCATCTTCGCCTTCACAGGCAACGTGGACGGCGGCAAGAACACGGCGCACAAGAACGGAAACTCGCTCCAGTGCGTCGGGGTCGTTTGCAAATAGGACGTTCCTGAGCGATCGACTCGCGAGGGCCCTCACCTGAGGGCCCTCGTTCTTGCCGGGGTCTACCGCTCGAGCGGCGCCATCGTCAGGCCGAGCTCCTTCAAGCTCTCCCAGTACAGCTCGGCGGGCTCGCGGTGACCCGACCAGACGACCGCCTGTCCGGTGTTGTGGATCCGGTTCGCCAGCGTCAGTCCTTGGTCGAAGCCGACGCCGGGCAGGACTTGTGCGAGCGCGGCGGCGACCCCTTCGAAGGTGTTGTGGTTGTCGTTGAGGACGATCACACGCCAGGGATCGCCGCTTCGGCCACCGGTGCCGCGCATGGGCCGCTCTTTCGTCGGCGTGGACGGAGCGACGGTCATGCGGGCGCCCTCGGAGCCGTTTTGCTCATCCTCTGACGCTAGCGCTTGTTCCGCTTTTGTGACACACACGTCTCACACGCGTCACAGTTTTCGAATTAGCCTGTCGGTGGGCGGGAGTGGTGGCGACCCAGGTCTCGCGTGTACAGAGGAACCGCCGGCGAGGAACCGCCAGCCAGGAACGGGTAGGTTCGCGGGCGATGGCACGCCAGAAGAGGCGCCGCGACCCGCAGCCGGCACCGCCGCCGCTGCCGCCCGAGACGCGAACGGTCGGCCAGTTGGTCGCCGAGACGATCCGGCTGTACGGGAGCCGCTTCTGGCAGTCCCTTGCCCTGGGTGTCGCTCCCGCCGCGGCGGGCTTGGTCCTGGCCGAGTCTCCCGGAGTCGCGAGGCTGCCGCTTGCCTTGACGGTGGGCGCGCTGGCGGCGAGCCTCTCGTTCGCGCTCGCGACCGGACTCCTCGCCGGAGAGCGGATCCCGCGGAAGCGACTTGCGGAAGCGACGGCGTTCGGAGCGATCACCCTGTTTCCCGCGGTCCTCTTGCTCGGCTTGCTCGGGATCCTCGGGCTGCTGCCGGCTGTCTTCTGGCTCGGCTTCGCCGGCCTGATCGTCCCAGCGATCACCCTCGAGCGGCGCCGCTCGTACGCCCGCGCCTTCGAACTCGCACGCGCCGATGTCCCGCATGCGGTCGGCTCGCTGGCCACCCTCGCTCTCGTCGGGCTGCTGACCGCCTATGTGATCTTCTTCACGCTCCGCTCCGCGGGCACAGCGGCTCTGCGGGCGTCGGCGTTCGTCTCCGTCCTCGTCATCTCGCCGCTGCTCTTCCTCGGCGGCGCGCTCCTTTATTACGACCAGCTTGCGCGTGTAGGCTCGGCGCCCCGACGGAGGAGGCGCAATGCCGACGTACATCCTGCTGTCCAACCTGACGGCGCAGGGCGTTCAGACACTCAAGTCGAACCCGGCCCGGCTCCGAGAGGTCAATAGCGACGTCGAGGAGCTCGGCGCCCGGGTCGTGCACCAGTGGGCGACGCTCGGGCCGTTCGACTTCGTCAACGTCGTCGAGGCTCCAGACGCGGCGACGATCGCGAGAGTCTCGGTCGCGCTCGGCGCGCGCGGGAGCGCAAAGCTGCAGACGCTGACCGCTCTGACGATCGACGAGTTCCTGACCGCCCTGGACTAAAGAGCCCCTTTCACAATGGAGCACTGAGCCGCCGGGCCGCGCTGGACGGCCCCTGGCGGCGTCCTCGGTCGTGCCCGTATCTGCTGATACGGGCACTCCCTGCGTCCTTGCCAGGAACCGACCATCGCACCCCGGCGACGAGGCCCCATCATGAGAGGGGCTCTAACCGAAGTACGCGACAGCGACCTCGGCAGCGAGTGCGGCGTTGTCCGCGATCAGCCGCTTGTTGACGCGGACGCTGTCGCCGGCCGTCCCGCGGTGGATCTCGGCCAGGACGAACGGTGTCACGTCCTGGCCCGTCACCCCTTTGGAGCGCGCCTCGGCGAGGGCCCGCTCGATCAACTCCTCGACGTCGATGCTCTCCGCCGGCGCCTGCGCCAGGAGCAGACCGGCGCGGCCCAGCGACCAATGGGCGCTCGCCACCGCGGCGGCCTCGTCCCCCGTCCTGACCGCTGCCGGGACCGGTGGACCGCCGTCGGCCCTGTAGAAGAGCGGCAGGATCTCGGTTCGCCAGCCGAGCACGGGGACGCCGAGTGTCTCGAGCGCTTCGAGCGTCGCGGGCACGTCGAGCAACGACTTGACGCCGGAAGAGACCACGAGCACGGGCGCCCGGGCGAGCTCCGCGAGGTCGGCTGAGACATCCGGCCGCTGCGCGAACCCGCGATGGACGCCGCCGATTCCGCCGGTTCCCAAGAAGCGAATCCCGGCGGCAGAGCAGGCGCCAAGCGTGCCGCCGACCGTCGTCGCGCCGAGGAGGCCCCCGGCCACGCACACGGCTAGGTCTCGCGGCCCGGCTTTGCGGGCGGACTCGCCCGCGTCCGCGAATCGTTCGAGCTCCTCGGCCGACAGGCCGATCCGCACTGCGCCGTCGAGCACGCCGACCGACGCCGGCACCGCGCCGGCGCCGCGGACTCGCCGTTCGGCCTCGAGCGCGACTTCGAGGCCCTCGCCCGCCGGAAAACCGTGTGCGACGAGCGTCGTCTCGAGCGCGACAACCGGCCGCCCGCCCTCGAGCTCGGCACGGACCTCCGCCGAAAGTTCGATCACGGCATCGCTCCGAGTCGCGAGACGCATCGCGCGGCCGTCTCGAGCGCCAGCTCGACACCGCCGACGAGGTAGCCCGCGGCGAAGGCGTCGCCCGCACC
>JALYLK010000059.1 GCA_030774275.1 Actinomycetota bacterium | reverse complement strand
GGCACGTCTTACATTCCGACACTCGCCGACACGGGGTCTGGCGGGTTTAACATCGACCAAACTCTCACCTGTGTAGGAGGGAAATAGTGAGCATGAAGAAGACCCTGCCGTTGTTGCTGGTGGCCGCGCTCGCGGCCGTGATCCTTGGCACAACGGCAAGTGCGCAGAACTCTGCGACGCTGAAGGCAGCAATGGTGTCGGACACCGGCAACATCAACGACAAGTCGTTCAACGCCCTTTCGAAGAAGGGCCTCGACAAGGCGAAGCGGGTCCTGGGTGCGCAGACGCACGTGTTCATCTCGAACTCGGCGTCTGACTACCTGCCGAACTTCACGGCGGCGGCGCGTCAGGGCTACCAGGCGATCGTGGCGACGGGCTTCCTGCTCGCCGCCGACATGGATACGGCGGCGACACAGTTTCCGAAGGCGAAGTTCGCCATCGTCGACTTTCCGTGGGTCGCGCTGACGCACAAGCCGAAGAACGCTATCGGCTTGACCTTCGAGTCCCAGCAATCGGGCTACCTCGTCGGTTACCTGGCGGGCCTGATGGCGAAGAAGCAGGGCGGTAAGCAGGCTGTCAGCGCTGTCGGGGGCAAGAAGCTGCCGTCGGTCGACAACTGGATCGCCGGCTACTTCGCGGGTGCGAAGAAGGCCGATCCTGGTGTCAAGACGCTTCTCGACTATTCCAACGAGTTCCCGGTCTCGTTCGCGGCCAAGTGCAAGGAGCTCGCCCTGAACCAGATCGCGCAGGGCTCGCAGATGATCTTCCAGGTCGCGGGCGGATGCGGTCTCGGCGCACTCGACGCGGCGAAGGCCAACCACAAGGGCAAGCGCCCGGTCTGGGGCATCGGCGTCGACGCCGACCAGTCGTACCTCGGGGCGCACATCCTGACGAGCGGAACCAAGAAGGTCGACGTCTCGACCTACCGGTTCTACGTGTCGGTCAAGAACGGCACCTTTAGGGGTGGCCGGAACTTCGACGGCACGCTCAAGAACGGCCTCCAGGGCGTTGGCAAGATCAGCACGAAGGTCCCGCCGGCGTTCATCGTCAAGATGAACAAGATCAAGGCCCTGATCATCAAGGGCAAGATCAAGCCGCCGGCAAAACTCTAAGTAGCGGCGCTTTTCGAGGGCGGACCTTCGGGTCCGCCCTCGACCTTAGAATCTCGGCGCGATGGACGAGACGCCCGTTCTCGAGCTCAGGGGAATCACGAAGCGGTTTCCCGGCATCGTCGCCAACGACCACATCGACTTCACACTCGGCCGCAACGAGGTCCACGCTCTCCTCGGCGAGAACGGAGCGGGGAAGTCGACCCTGATGAACGTCCTCTACGGGCTCTACCAGCCCGACGAAGGCGAGATCCGCGTCAAAGGGCAGCCGGTGAAGATCAGCTCACCGAAGGATGCGATCGAACTGGGGATCGGCATGGTGCACCAGCACTTCATGCTGATCCCGGTGATGACGGTCGCCGAGAACATCGTGTTGGCAAACGAGCCGAAGCAAGCGGGCGTCCTGCTCGACTACGCCGCCGCGCGACGCCGGGTCGAGGACCTGTCGCGAACGTTCAGTTTCGCAATCGATCCGGAGGCGCGCATCGACAGCCTCACGGTCGGCCAGCAGCAGCGGGTCGAGATTCTCAAGGCCCTCTACCGCCACGCCGACATCTTGATCCTCGACGAGCCGACCGCGGTGTTGACTCCTCAGGAATCCCAGGAGCTGTTCGAGACTCTGCGCACTCTCGTTCGCGAGGGCCTGTCGATCATCTTCATCAGCCACAAGCTGAACGAGGTGCTCGACATCGCCGACCGAATCACCGTTTTGAGGCGGGGCCGCCGCATCGAGACGCTTCCGCGCGCCGGAGCGACGCAGTCGAGCCTGGCCCGGCTGATGGTCGGCCGCGAAGTCCTGCTACGCGTCGAGAAGAAGCCGGCCGAGCCTGGCGAGCCGCTGCTGGTAGTCGAGGATCTGACCGTCAAGAACGACCGAGGCCTGGAAGCGGTTCGGGGCGTTTCTCTCGAGGTGCGCGCCGGTGAGATCGTCGGCATCGCGGGTGTCGACGGCAACGGGCAGAGCGAATTGATCGACGGAGTCACGGCCCTGCGAGGCCTCGAGTCCGGCCGGGTCGTCGTCGCCGGCCGCGACGTGACGCGATCCTCTACACGCCAGGTGATCTCAGCGGGGTTGGGCCACATTCCGGAAGACCGCCACCTGCGAGGGCTAGTCCTCGACTTCACCCTGGCCGAGAATCTGGCGCTCGAGGATTATCGCGAGCCTCCCGACTCTCGCTTCGGCTGGCTCTTTCCGCGGCGGCTGATTGCGCGTGCGCGAACGTTGATCAGGGAGTTCGACGTCCGCGGCGGCGGCCCGAGCACTCGGGCAGCCGCGCTTTCGGGGGGCAACCAGCAGAAGGTTGTGATCGCTCGCGAGGTACACAGAGATCCGCGTGTCCTGCTCGCCGCTCAGCCAACCCGCGGGCTGGACATCGGCGCCGTCGAGTTCGTTCACCGCCGGCTAGTCGAGGAGCGCGACGAAGGACGCGCGGTGCTGCTCATCTCGCTCGAGCTCGAGGAGATTCTCTCGCTATCGGATCGCATCCTCGTCATGTATGAAGGCGAGATCGTCGCCGAGTACGGACCTGACGCGTCCGAGGAGGAACTGGGGCTCGCGATGACGGGCGGCGTTCGCGAAGAGGTTGTGGTGTGAGCGATCTGAGCGGCGAGACGCCCGAGGCACCGGAGCCGACACCCGAGGGCACCATGCCTTCCGTCGCGGCGCGGCTGGCGCTGTACCAGCGCGCCGGCGGATTCATCGTCCCCCTGATCACGACCGTCTTTGCGTTCTTCATCGGCGGCCTCGTGGTCCTCGTGGTCACCCACAAGAACCCGATCTCGACCTACAAGGCGATCTTCAACGGGACCGGCCTGAACTGGTTCTTCCCGTGGCTCTCGCACAGCGAACGCGTCACCGCTGCCTTCAATCTCCAGGCGACGCTGATCCTGACGACGGCGCTCATCCTGACAGGGCTCGCGGTCGCTTTCGCATTTCGCTGCGGCCTGTTCAACATCGGCGGCCAGGGCCAGTACAACCTGGGTGCGATCGTCGCGGTTCTGGTCGCGTCCTCGTGGACTGGCATGCCGGGCATCCCGCACATTCTCCTCTCGATTGTGCTCGGAGCTCTTGCCGGCGCTCTGCTGGCCGGCTTCGCCGGACTGTTGAAGGCGACTGTCGGGGCGCACGAGGTGATCACGACGATCATGCTCAACTGGATCGTCTTCTGGCTCGCGGGCTACCTCTTCGGGATTGGGGGCCCGGCACAGAGCAGCACCCAGGCCTCCGTGCCCGTCTCGAACGAGATCGCGCCGAACACCCACCTCCACGTCTTCTGGGGAAATCCGATCCTCCAGGGCCTGCACATCGGCTTCTTCATCGCGATCGGTGCTCTCGTCGCCTACTGGATCGTCCTCAACCGGACGACGCTCGGATTCGAGGTGCGCGCCGTCGGCTTCAACCCCGAGGCGGCCCGCTACGCCGGGATCAGCGTCGCGAAGAACTACTTCCTGGCGATGGCCATCGCCGGCGTCTGCGCGGGCCTCGCCGGGGCGATCGACGTGCTGGGCTGGAAGTTCCGGGTAGGAGTCGACGACGTCCAGGGCTCGAGCATCGGTTTCATAGGCATCGCTGTCGCCCTGCTGGGCCGAAACACGGCGGTCGGCGTCTTCTTCTCGGCGCTCCTCTTCGGCGCGCTCGTCAACGGGACGTCGACGCGCAACCTCGACCCGAACATCTTCCAGCCGGAGCTCGCGTCGAATCTGACGCTGATGATCCAGGGCCTCGTGCTGCTGTTCGTTGGCGCCGACGTGATCGTCATCTACTTCTGGAGAACGCGGGGGAGGCTCGCGTTCTGGCGGAGATCGGAGCGCGCGGGATGAGCGCGCGAGCGGAGACGCGCTTCGCAAACGGTTGGGAGAGATTCGGACAGCCGAGATCGATCGGCCTGCTCGGGATCGGCCTGGGCCTGCTCGCCTTCTGGCTCGCGCTGCCTCCGCTCGCGACACGCACGGTCCTCTGGCCGATCCTCGTGGGGATCGTCGCCTTGGCCGCCGGGATCGCGGCCACCAGTCGGGGGGCGGGCCGGCTCGGTTGGGGAGCAATCGTGGCCGGCCTTGCCGGGATCGCGTTCGGGGCGGTTGCGACACGCTCGAGCCTCGGCCACCTAAACACGGTTGTCGTCTGGTCGGCGCTGCTGGCCTCGACGCTGCGGTACGCGACGCCGCTGACGTTCGCCGCGATCGGCGGCATGTTCGCGGAGCGGAGCGGGGTCGTGAACATCGGCCTCGAAGGCGACATGCTGATGGGCTCCTTCTTCGGTATCTATGGCGCCGACATCACTGATTCCTGGTTCCTCGGCCTACTGATCGCCATCCTCTCCGGGATGCTGCTCGCGCTTATCCATGCCTTTTTCTGCATCAACCTGCGCGCCGACCAGATCGTGATCGGCACCGCGATCAACTTCCTCGCCCTGGGCGTCACGGGTTACCTTTTCGTGAGCCACTACGGGGCAAACGGTGCGCCGACGTCCATTCCGGTGATCCCGGACATCACCTTCAGCTGGCTCCAGAACGTCTATTTCATAGGACCGATCTTCGGGGATCTCAACCTGATGATCTGGTTGTCGTTCCTCTTGGTGATCCTCTCGTACGTCGTCATGTTCAGGACGCCCATCGGCCTTCGCATCCGTTCGGTCGGCGAGCATCCCCGCGCCGCGGATACCGTAGGCATCTCGGTTTACGCGACTCGCTACGCCGGCGTCGTCACCTCGGGCGGACTCGCGGCGATGGGGGGCGCTTACCTCTCACTTGGCTTCGTGCACACCTTTGACCAGAACATCACCGGCGGTAGAGGCTTCATCGCCCTCGCTGCACTGATCTTCGGGAAATGGCGCCCATTCGGGGCGTTTGCCGCCTGCCTGCTCTTCGGCTTCTCGAGCGCGCTCGGCGATCGACTGCCGGACTATTTCAGCCAGGGCAGCTCGGTGCCCGTCATCTTCAATGCGCTTCCCTACGTCCTGACGCTCATCGCGGTCGCAGGCGTGGTCGGGCGCTCGATTCCTCCCGCCGCCATTGGTCGCCCGTACGTCAAGCAGTAGCGGCGCTCGGGTGCGGAACGACCGGGCGCGCCTCTCGGTGCTGTTTGCGCTGCTCTCGCTGGCGGCGATTCCGGGGGCTCTCTACGCGTCTCGGTTGAGCAACGTCAGCGTCCCTCAGGCTGTCGGCGGGGAAGCAGTCGTAGGAACGCTCCTGGGGCTGATCGCCGTCATCCTCGCGCGAGGCGCGCGGCTGCGGGCCGGGCGCACGCTTTCACGTTCGGGGGAAGGAGCCGCCCGTTGGGGCAAGTGGCTGGGACTGCTCGGGGTCTGCCTCGGGCTGACGGCAGCGCTGTCCCTGGGCTTCTTCGGGCTCCTCCTGTGGACCGAGTAGCAGGAGTTTTCGCCAAGCCGCAATCGCCACTACAATCGCCCCGGTCCCGTGTTCGAGATCGGTAACAGCCTGCGCGAGGCGCGTCTCCGCCAGCAGCTCGACTTTCCAGAGCTCGAGCAGGAGACGAAGATCCGCGCCAAGTACCTGAAAGCGCTGGAGGACGAGAAGTTCGATGTGCTCCCGGCGCCGACCTACGTCAAGGGCTTCCTGCGCAACTACGCCGACGCGCTCGGGCTCGAAGGCCAGCTCTACGTCGACGAGTACAACTCGCGCTTCGTCACCGGCGAGGAGGACATCCCGCTACGCCCGCGCGACTACCAGCGGCGTCCGCAGGCGCTCGGCCCTCGTTTCGAGACCCGCGCCGTCCTGCTCGCTCTCGGCGCGATCGCAGTGGTCTTCGCTCTGGTGATCGGCGCGTGGAAGTGGGGCTCGAACGGCAGTCCGCAGGTTCAGGGAATCAACGCGAACGGCCCGACGATCACGAGGAAGCACCGCCCGGTGCGGCCGATGGCGAAGCTCATCCTGACGGCGACCAACGGTGATTCCTGGCTGCTCGTGAAGGCCGGCTCGGCCACCGGGAACCAGCAATTCGCGGGCACGCTCCCTCAGGGCCACCAACTCCCGTTCACCGCCCGACCGCGTCTTTTCCGCCAGATCTGGTTCTCCGCCAGCAAGCCGCAGAACCTCGTCGCGAGGCTCAATGGGAAGATCGTGGTGATCCCGGGCGCCGCTCAAGGAAAGCCCGAGTCGCTGCTTGTGACGCCGAAGACGATTACGAAGGCGCCGCCGGCGACTTGACCCAGTCCGACCCTCGGGCGATCGTCGTCGTCACCGGCAGCGAACTCGTCCGCGGTGACCGCCGCGACCTGAACGGCCCGTTTCTCGCCCGCGAGCTGGTCTCGCTGGGCATCGGTCCGGCGCGGATCGTGATCGTCGGGGACGGGCCGACGGAGCTGGAGGACGCCTTGCGGGCAGGCGTCGAGGCGGACCTCTGCATCGTGTCCGGTGGTCTCGGGCCGACGCACGACGATCGCACGGTCGAGACGCTGGCGCGCGTGACCGGCCGCGAGCTGGCGGTCGACGCCGAGCTCGAGCGGGAGATCGAGGGGGTTTCGCGCGGACATGCAGAACGGCTGCAGCGGCCCTACGCCGAGTTTGCGCCCGGCGTGCGGAAGCAGGCATCGCTTCCGGCCGGGGCCGCCTCCCTGGGGCTTGCCGGAACAGCTCCGGGAATCGTGCTGGAGCTGGAAGGGCGGCTCGTCGTCTGCCTGCCGGGACCGCCTTCTGAGCTACGGCGGCTCTGGGCAGCGGCGCTCGAGAGCGACGCCCTCCGCCGGCTGCTCTCCCGCGCCCAGCCGCCGTCACGGCGGACGCTTCGCTTCTACGGCGTCAGCGAGTCGGCGGTCGCGAGGGCGCTCGGCGAGGCGGGGGGCGACGGTGACGGGGTGGAGGCGACCGTGTGCGCGCGCGAGTTCGAGATCCACGTCGATCTCCTCGTCGGGAAAGGCGGTGCTCCGCGCGCAGACGCGCTCTCCGCAGCGTTGCGGGAGCGTCTTGGCGGGTCGCTTTTCTCCGAGGACGAGCGGACGATCGCGGAGATCGTGCTCGAGCTCTCTCGCGAACGCGGCCTGACGCTCGCGACGGCAGAGTCCTGCACGGGAGGCCTGGTTGCGGCGCGGCTGACGGCCGTTCCCGGGTCGAGCGACGTCTTTCGAGGCTCTGTGGTCGCCTACGCCGACGACGTCAAGACCGACGAGCTCGGTGTTCCAGCGGACGTGTTGGCGGCCCACGGAGCCGTTTCCGCCGAGACCGCGGCGTCGATGGCCGCGGGCGTGCGCGAGCGGCTGCACGCCGACGTCGGCGTTTCGGACACCGGAGTGGCGGGTCCCGGCGGGGGTACGCCGCAGAAACCGGTCGGCCTCGTCTACCTGCACGCGACAGGGCCGGAGGGAGAGCTGGCGGCCGAGTTCAGCGTGCCCGCCGATCGGGAAACCGTGCGCGCGCGGGCTGCCGTCGCGGCACTGCACCTCGTGCGGCGCCTCTTGTTGCAAAGTCGTGACCGTTCCGTATGAATGACGCTGGTAGCGTCGGAGGCCGTGAACGCCTGCGCCTGTTTTGTGCCCTGCGGCTCCCGGCCGACGCGATCGAGGAACTGTCGCGTTGGCAAGCCCGTGCCTTCGCGGGCGTCGGCGGCATCCGCGTCCTCGCACCTGAACAGGTCCACGTCACGCTCGCCTTCCTCGGCAGCCGGCCCGCCGGGGAGCTGGAGGCGATCGCGGCGGAGCTTCGCGAGGCCGCTCGCTCCGCCGAGCCCGCGAAGCTCACGATCACGCGGTACCGCGAGACGCGGAGCGTCGGCATGCTTGTGTGCGACGACGAGGGCGGCCGGGCGACGAGCCTGGCGGGCGATCTCCATGTCCGCCTGGAGCGGCTCGGCGTCTACGAGCGGGAGCGGCGCGAATGGCTACCGCACCTCACCGTCATCCGCTTTCGCGAGCGGCCACGGCTCCAGCCCTCGCTTCCCGAGCTGGGATCCGTCGTGACGTCCGAAGCTGCTGTTTATATGTCCGTTCTGCGGCCGTCGGGGGCGCAGTACGAAGTCCTGCAATCGGTTGCGCTAGGAGGGAGCTAGAGGTGGATCGCGAGCAAGCACTGGATACAGCGCTCGGACAGATCGAGCGCGCCTTCGGCAAGGGCGCCGTGATGAAGATGAACGATGCCGCGGCGGTGTCGGTCGGCGCCGTCTCGTCCGGGTCACTCTCGCTCGACCTCGCGCTTGGAATCGGCGGCCTGCCGCGCGGGCGGATCGTCGAGATCTTCGGCCCCGAGTCCTCGGGCAAGACGACCCTCGTCTACCACGTGATCGCGGAGGCTCAACGGCGCGGAGGCATCTGCGCCTTCATCGACGCCGAGCACTCGATGGATCCCGCCTACGCGAAGAACATCGGCGTCAACATCGACGACCTGCTCGTGTCCCAGCCCGACACGGGCGAGCAAGCCCTCGAGATCACGGAGCTGCTGATCCGCTCCGGCGCCCTCGACGTCGTCGCCGTCGATTCGGTCGCGGCGCTGACGCCGAAGGCCGAAATCGAAGGCGAGATGGGGGACAGCCATGTCGGCCTGCAGGCACGGCTGATGTCGCAGGCACTGCGCAAGCTCGCCGGCACGCTCAACCGCACCGACACGATCTGCATCTTCACGAACCAGCTCCGCGAGAAGATTGGGGTGATGTTTGGATCGCCTGAGACAACTCCGGGTGGCCGGGCCCTGAAGTTCTATTCGTCGATCCGTCTCGACATCCGCCGGATCGAGACGCTCAAGGAAGGCGTCGAGGCCTACGGCAACCGCGTTCGCGTCAAGGTGGTCAAGAACAAGGTGGCGCCGCCGTTCAAGCAGGCCGAGTTCGACATCATCTATGGCTCGGGCATCTCCTGGGAAGGCACGGTGCTCGATACGGGGCTCGAGCGGAAGGTCGTCACGAAGTCGGGCTCGTACTTCAGCCTCGGCGACGAGCGGCTTGGCCAGGGACGCCAGAACGCGACCGCGTTCCTGCGCGAGCACCCGGATGTGACCCAGCAGATCCTGGCCAAGATCCAAGCCGACGCTGGCCCGGACCAGGTGGTCTCGGCACGTTTGTTGCCGACCTCGGTCGAGGTGCCGGCCGGGGAGAAGCCCACCCCCGAGGAGGAGGCTCCAGCCGATGCCGAGAGTAACGGCGCTCCGGCCCGCGCAGCCGGGGCGCGTGCTCGTTGAGCTCGATGGCGAACGCTGGCGCACCATCCCGCTCGACGTAGCTGCGCGAAGCGGGCTCTCGATCGGGCTCGAGCTCGACCGGGAGCGTCTGCGGACGCTCCGGCGCGAGCTTCGCCGCGGGGACGCGGTCGCAGCGGGGACGCGGGCGCTTGCGCGGCACGACCGCTCCGAGCACGGGCTGCGCGGCATCCTGGAGCGCAAAGGCATCGGCGAGCGGGAGCGCGAAGAGGCGATTGCAGCGCTCAGGCGGCACGGAGCGCTGGACGACAAGCGCTTCGCCGAGGCTCGGGCCGCCGCGCTCGCCGAGCGAGGGTTCGGCGACACCGCGATCGCCTTCAAGCTCGAGCAGGACGGGATCGAGCCGGAAGCTTCCGCGGCGGCGCTGGACGCGCTAGAGCCCGAGCGCGAGCGAGCTGTCTGCCTGGCAGCCCGCCGCGGCGCGAGCGCGAGGACGGCGCGCTGGCTGGCCGCACGAGGGTTCGCGCCGGAGTCGGTCGAGGCTGCGTTGCCGACCGGAGACCTCGCGACCTAGCCTCAGCCCGCTCGCGTCCGCGCGCGCGAGGCCCAGGGGAATCGCCGTTGCGCAGAGCGAGGGGCCGGAGCTAGGATACAAAAATCCATTACGACAATTTGCCTGCATCTGACTGTTTCGGAATCGGTACTGAAAACGTGAAATCGCCATCTGTTCAAGCTCCCTGGAGGCCGCACCAGCGTTGAAGTAGCGGCCAGCTGGGCCTTTCCGAAGGTCCTTCTAGGCACCCCCGATTCGAGGCATGCCCGATGTGGACGCACCGCTAGGAGCGCCCATGTTCGTCGTCATCGGAATCCTGATCGGCCTAGCAGCGGGGGCGGCCCTCGCCTTCATCGCCCTATATGCGCTGACCGGTTCTCGCCTCGCGGCGGCGCGCCGAACGCGGCAGCTGCTGGTAACCGAGGCCAAGCGCGAAGCCGAGGCGCTGCGGCGCGAGGCTCAGATCGAAGGCCGCGAGCAGTCCGTGAAGCTGCGCGCAGAGGTCGAGCAGGAGGTCTCAGAGCGCCGTGCCGAGATCATCAAGATCGAGGAACGTGTGCTTGCCAACGAAGACGAGATCGATCGCAAGCTCACCGAGCTGACCCGTCGGGAGCAAGGCGTTGCCGACCGGGAGACCCACTCAAAGCAGCTTCAAGACGAGCTCAAGGAGGCGAAGGAAGCCGAGCTCACCGAGCTCGAGCGAATCTCGGGAATGACGACGAACGAGGCCAAGTCACAGCTCCTCAGCCGCTCGGAGGAACTGATCCGCCACGAGCTCGCGCGCCGCGTCCGGCAGATGGAGGAAGAGGCCCAGACCGAGGCCAAGCGGCGGGCCCGCAACCTCGTCGCCGACGCACTCCAGCGTGTTGCCGCGAACCACGCCTCGGAGACCACTGTTTCCCTGGTCGAGCTCCCCTCCGACGACATGAAGGGCCGGATCATCGGCCGTGAGGGACGGAACATCCGCACCCTCGAGCACCTGACGGGCGTCGACTTCATCATCGACGACACGCCGCAGGCGGTCGTTCTCTCCTCCTTCGACGGGATCCGTCGGGAGATCGCCAAGTTGACCCTCGCCAAGCTGATCGAAGACGGCCGCATCCATCCGGCTCGAATCGAGGAGATGTACTACCAGTCGAAGGCGGAGATCGAGGAGCACATCGTCCATGCGGGCGAGCAGGCCGTCTTCGAGGCGAACTGCGGCTCGTTCAACGAGGAGCTCGTCAAGATTCTCGGCCGACTCCGCTTCCGGACGAGCTACGGCCAGAACGTCCTCAAGCACACGCTCGAGGTCGTTCATCTCGTGGGGATCATGGCGTCAGAGCTAGACGCGAGCGTCAAGACGGCTCGCCGCGCGGCTCTCCTGCACGACCTCGGCAAGGCGCTCACGCACGAGATCGAGGGCTCGCATGCCGCGATCTCGGCCCAATTCGCCCGCCGCTACGGCGAGAGCGACGCGGTCGTGCACGCGATCCAGGCGCATCACTACGAGGTCCAGCCCCAGACCGTGGAGGCGGTGCTCCTGATCGCTGCCGATGCCGTTTCGGCCTCCCGTCCGGGTGCCCGGGGCGAGAGTCTCGAGCACTACATCAAGCGCCTGGAGACGCTCGAGGAGCTGGCTTCGCACCACACCGGTGTCGAGAAGGTCTACGCCCTGCAGGCCGGCCGCGAGATCCGCGTGATCGTGAAGCCGAAGGAGGTCGACGACGACCAGGCCGTGCTGCTCTCGCACGAGATCGCCCGCGAGATCGAGGACCAGCTCGAATACCCCGGCCAGATCAAGGTGACCGTGATCCGGGAGAGCCGGGCGATCGACGTCGCCAAGAACGCGACCGACGGGAGCTCGGCCGCGACGGACGAACCCGAGCCGGCGCCCAAGCAGGCACTCGGCCAGCGCGCGAAATAGCCGCGTTGCGGCGGTACAGTTCGGCGCGTGAAGCGCTACCACGTGACCACGTTTGGGTGCCAGATGAACGCCCACGATTCGGAGCGAATCAAGGGCATGCTCGAGGAGCTGGGGCTCGGAGAGGCACCTGACCAGGGCGGCGCTGACGTCCTCGTGTTCAACACCTGCACAATCCGCGAGAAGCCCGACCAACGCTTCGCCGCTCACCTGGCCCAGGCGAGGGCGATCAAGGCGAGGGATCCCGAGAAGGTGATCGCGGTGGGCGGCTGCTACGCGGAGGCGCAGCGCGAGCGCCTGTTCGAGCTCTATCCGTACGTCGACGTCGCGTTCGGCCCGGGATCGATACCGCACCTCGGCGAATGGGTCGGCGCCGGTGGCGCCGGCGTCGCGCGGGGGAGCTTTGGGCTCGATGATCGCCGCTTCGCCGGCGGTCTGCCGATGCACCGCCAGCGTCAATTCCAGGCCTGGGTGCAGATCTCGATGGGCTGTAACTCGAAATGCTCGTACTGCATCGTCCCGGCGGTCCGTGGGCGCGAGCAGAGCCGCCGGCCGGGGGAGATCCTCGCGGAGGTCGAGCAGCTTGCCCGCGACGGTGTCCGGGAGATCACGCTGCTCGGCCAGAACGTCAACTCCTACGGCCGCGATCTCGTGCCCGCGCTTCGGACCGACTTTGGGGACCTCCTGCGCGCCTGCGACGCGGTGGACGGGATCGAGCGGATTCGCTTCACGAGCCCCCACCCGAAGGACTTCCGCCGGCCGGTGATCGAGGCGATGGCGGACTGCGCCGCGGTCTGTGAGCACGCGCACCTGCCGCTTCAGTCAGGCTCGACGCGGATCCTGAAGGCCATGCGCCGCACCTACGGCCGCGAGCGCTATCTGCGGCTGGCCGATGAGATGCGAGCGGCGATTCCCGATCTTGCGCTCACCACCGACCTGATCGTCGGCTTCCCCGGTGAGACCGAGGAGGACTTCGAGCAGACAGTCGCAGCGGTCGACGAGGTCGGCTACGACAGCGCCTTCACGTTCGTCTTCTCGCCGCGGCAGGGCACGGAGGCGGCAACGATGCCGGGTCAGGTTCCCGAGGAGATCAAGCGCGAGCGGATCGAACACCTCGTCGAGGTCGTCCAGCGGGTCGCCGAAGGACGCAACCGCCAACGGATCGGCCGGGTCGAAGAAGTGCTCGTGGAAGGGCCGAGCCGAACGGACGAGCAGGTCCTCCGCGGTCGCACGCGCCGGAACACGACCGTGAACTTCAAGGGCGCCGCGCAGCCGGGAGAGCTCGTCCCGGTTGAGATCGACGCGGCGACCTCGACCACGCTGCGAGGACACCGCCTGGCAGCAGTTGCCGCCTGCTCAGCCGCCTAGCTGCGCCGCCCGCAAGGAGCGCAACCCGAAGACAGCCGGGACGATCGGCAGCCAGAAGTTGATCATCCGGTAAGCCAGAACGGCCGGGACCGCGGCTGCCAGGGGGGTGCCGCTCCACAAGAGGGCGAACGGGAGAAGCGCCTCGACCGCTCCTGCGCCGGCCAACGGCAGCGTCCGGCGCGTCAGCGCATAGCCGGTGGCGTAGCCGACCAGCAGCGGCGCCACCGAGGGAAAGTGGCCCTCGTACGCGCGGAGGCAGAGCGCGAGGCAGGCGATGTCGCCGAACCAGTAGATCGCGGTGCCGGCGGGTCCCGCGAAGTGCTCGAGCCTGAGGAAGAGCTGGCGGAGGAAATGAATCGAGTCCAGCCACTGCGAGACTAGCTCCCGCCAGCCGCGGTTGCCGCTCAGCCGCTCGCGGAGACGCAGCGCCGACAGTGCGAGGACGCCCCCGACGGGAACGGCGATCGCCCAAGGCATCGTCAGCCCGCTCGCGGGGCGATGCACGTGGTCAATGAGCAGGAGAATCGCCACGATGCAGGTGGCCGGCGCCAGCAGGGCGTACTCGAGCGCGCCGAGGCCGAGCACGCGGACCCTGGCCTCACGCGCGTCGACGAACTCCTCACGGAAGGCGTGAAGGTCGAGCGCGAATCCTCCGCGGGGAACGAAGACGCCGAAGCCGGTGGCAACGAGCGCGAACGCGCGAGAGTGGGGGAGCGTCGGGCCGCCGTCCACGCGCGCCACCTCACGGTAGGCGAGCACGTAACCGAGATAGGCGAGCACCTCGGCGCCCAGCGCGAGAGGAAGCCAGCGGGCGTCGCAGTGACGGAGACGGTCGGCCACCGCACCGAAGCCGGCGGCCCACGAGACGCCGATCAGGGCCGCTGCGGCCAGCCCAGCCCCGAGCACGATGAACGCGATCATCTCGCGAGGGGTCCGCTCGAGGTGCGTGCGGCCTCCGAAGGGGCGTGGAATCCTCACGAAGTCGCTATCGGCACGAAGACGCGAAGCGAAACACCACAATCGGTGCATGGACGGTTCGTTCGTGCTCGCGATCTTCGGTCCGACGGCATCGGGAAAGACAGTAGTCGCACAAGAGCTGGGATCGCGCTTTCCTGCAGAAGTCGTCTCAGCAGATTCGATGCAGGTCTACCGGGGCCTGCCGATCCTGACCAACCAGCCGTCGACGCCCGCGCGGCTCGTGGGTGTCTGGGAACTCGATCACGAGTCCTCGGTCGCCGAGTACCAGCTGGTTGCGCACGAGGCGATCGACGAGATCCTGGCTGCCGGAAGGACGCCGATCGTGACCGGGGGCACCGGCCTCTACCTCCGCGCGGCGCTGGCGACGCTGGAGCTTCCGCCGCCGCCCGCTCCCGGGCGGCGGGAGCACTGGCAGGGGGTCTACGACCGGCTCGGTGGCGAACGCGCCCACCAGCTGCTCGCTGCGCGCGATCCGGCCACGGCCGTCTCCGTCCACCCGAACGACCGCCGCCGCGTGGTGCGCGCACTCGAGCTCACCGACGTGGGACGGTCTCTGAAACCTGCCATCGACCAACTCTGGAACTCGGATATGCGCCATCCGACGCTCGTGGTCGGCCTCGAGCTTTCGGCCGACGAGCTGCAACGCCGCATCGAGGCGAGGTCGGAAGCCATGTTTGCCGCCGGGGTCGAGGACGAGGTCACGCGCGCGCTCGCCGGACCGATCTCGACAACCGCCCGCAAGGCGATGGGCCTGAAAGAGATCGCCAACCTCGACCGCGAGCAGGCGA
>JALYLK010000058.1 GCA_030774275.1 Actinomycetota bacterium | reverse complement strand
CCGTTGGCGCGGAGCAGGAAAACAGCGTTGCGCGGCTGAGCGTCGCGGATGAGGGACCTGGCCTTGCTCCCGAGGACGTCGAGCGCGCCTTTGCGCGCTTCTGGCGGGGCCGCGACGGCAAGCCCGGCTCGGGCTTGGGGCTCGCGATCGTTCGCGCCACGGCGGAGCGCCACGGGGGCCGTGCCTACGCCGAAGGGTCGCGCTTCACGATCGAGCTCCCTGTTCTCAAGGAGCCGGCCGAACCTTCTCTCAGAGATCTCTCAGGGTCCGCGCCTACAAAGGAGGAGCAAACGCCCGGGAAAGGATCGCCGTGAAGCTTCTCCGCACACTTTCGACCTCTCGCCTCATTCTGCTCGTCGTCACCGTCGTCGTGCTCTCCGCCGGTGTGGCCGCCATCGCCGTTGCCGCAAGCGGCGGGAGTGGGTCGACTCCGCCGCCGAAGCCGCTGGCCCAGGCGCTGCACGACTCGCTCGCGGGTGCCGCTCCACAGGGCATCACCGCGCGGATCAAGTTCACGAACAACCTTTTCCCGTCGGGCGCGATCGCCGGACAGGTCGGCTCGGCCCTGATGTCCGGCGGCTCCGGCAGGCTCTGGGCGACGAATGACGGTCGGGGCCGGCTCGAGCTGCAGTCGGACGCTGGCGACGTCCAGATCGTCTGGAACAACACCGATCTGACGGTCTTCGACGCGTCGTCGAACACCGTCTACCGGGCGAAGCTGCCTGCGCACGCGCAGGGCTCGGCCGACCAGAGCGGCATTCCGTCGGCCGCGAAGATCAGCGACTTTCTCTCCAAGCTCGGCGAGCACGTCGTGGTCTCGGGCGCGGAGCCGAGCAACGTGGCGAACCAGGAGGCCTACACCGTGAGGATCTCGCCGAAGCACGACGGCGGTCTTCTTGGCGCCGGCGAGCTGGCCTTCGACGCCTCGCGCGGCGTGCCGCTGCGGGTCGGCATCTTCGCCCAGGGCGCCTCCTCGCCCGTGCTCCAGCTGGCCGCAACCGACATCTCCTACGGCCCGGTTGCAGCAAGCGACGTCGAAGTCGCGCCTCCCGCCGGGGCGAAGTCAGTCGACCTCGGCGCGTTGACCAGGAACGCAGGAAGCACACAGGGTTCGCATGTGCATGCGAGCGGGCTCGCGGCGGTTCAGGCCGCGGCGGACTTCCCGGTCGTCGCGCCTGCGACGCTCGTCGGCCTGCCGCGCCAGGACGTGCGGTTGGTCGGCAACACCGACTCGAAGGCCGCGGTCGTCGTGTACGGCCACGGGCTCGGCGCGATCATTGTCCTCGAGCGCAAGGCCGACTCGAGCGGAACGATCGGCGTGATGGGAGGCTTGCCTCAGGTCTCGCTCGACGGCGTGACCGCGCATGAGCTCGCAACGCAGCTCGGGACGGCGCTGACGTGGAAGCGTGGCGGGGTTTCCTATGTCCTCGCCGGGTCGGTGCCCCCGGCAGCAGCGGAGGCCGCCGCGCGCGACCTCAAATGAACGACGCGCTTCCGGTCAGCGCACGCGGTCTGTTCAAGCGCTACGGCGAGCTCATTGCCGTCGACCACGTCGACCTGACGGTCGAGAAGGGCGACGTCTTTGGGTACCTCGGCCCGAACGGAGCCGGGAAGACGACCTCGCTGCGGATGCTGTTGGGCTTGATCAGGCCGACCGAGGGCTCGATCAAGCTCTTCGGCCGCGATCCGCAGGTCGATGGCGCGAAGGCACTGCAGGGCGTGGCCGGCTTCGTCGAAGGGCCGACGTTTTACCCGTATCTGACCGCGCGTCGCAATCTGCGGCTGCTCGCCGCCTACGACGAAGGCGATTCCCGCTCACGGATCGAAGCGATGCTCGATCTGGTCGAGCTACGGGACCGCGGTGACGACAAGGTCGGCGGCTATTCACACGGGATGCGGCAACGGCTCGGGATCGCTGCGGCCCTCCTGCGCGAGCCGAAGCTGCTTCTGCTCGACGAGCCGACCACGGGCCTCGACCCGGCGGGGATGCGTGACATGCGCGACCTCGTCCGCCGCCTGGCCGGCGAAGGGATCACGGTGCTGCTCTCGAGTCATCTCCTGGCCGAGGTCGAGGAGCTCTGCAACCGAGTTGCGATCATCCGCAAGGGCCGGATCGTCTACGAAGGAGCCCTCAACGAGCTCCTGGCGACGGCTGCGACCGGTTACAGCCTCCGCTCGCCTCAGCTCGAGCGCGCTCGGGCACTGCTCCTGAACCAGGCCGGGATCGGCGAGGTGACCTCCGTCGACGGCTCGCTGCGGTTCCAGGCCGACGAGGATGCTGTGGCCGCGCTGTCGATCGCGCTGGGCCAGGCCAGGATCGGCGTCACGGCACTGGTGCCCGAGACGGCAAGCCTCGAGGAGCTCTTCCTCGGCATGACCGAGGGCGAGCAGCCCGGGGCCGAGGAGGCGGTCGCGTGATCGCCTCGGTCGCCAGGGTCTACGAGTGGGAGATCCTCAAGCTGCTGGCCCAGAAGCGCACCTACCTGGGACTGATCTCGGCGATGCTCGTCCCGGTCGTCTTCGTCGTCGTGCTGCTGATTCAGACCGGCGGGCCGAATGACGTGCCGCTCGGCCGCTACATCCGCGATACCGGGCTCGCCGCTCCCTTCGTCGTGCTCTTCTTCATGTCGATCTGGGGCCTGCCCCTGATCACGTCGCTCGTCGCGGGCGACATCGTCGCCGCCGAGACCCAGAACGACACACTGAAGACGATCTTCACCCGCTCGCGGGAGCGGGGCCAGGTCTTCACCGGCAAGGTGCTGGCAGTGCTCACGTACACGTTCGTGGTCGTCTTCGCGATGGGGCTGGTCGGGCTGGCGGCGGGGACGATCGCCTGGGGCTTCCATCCGCTGACCTCGCTTTCCGGCACGAAGGTGTCGGCAGGTCACGGCTTCGGGCTGCTCGTCGCCAGCCTGGCGGTCTATTTCCTGCCACTGGCGGGGATTGCGGCGTTCGGTCTCTTGCTCTCGACCGTGACGAGGAACAGCGCCGCGTCCGTCGTCGGCTCGCTGATGTTCGCGCTGCTGATGCAGCTCCTCGGCGTGCTGCCGGGCAC
>JALYLK010000057.1 GCA_030774275.1 Actinomycetota bacterium | reverse complement strand
ATCCTGCTTTTCTGGTTGGTGAGCGCGGCCGCGTACCGGTGGGGATTCATCGGAGGCTTGCTGTTCTTCGGCGGCTTGCTCTTGGTGGTCGCAGCTATTTACGACCGCACCCATCGGCGACGGTACGACGACGAAATGAGCGCGTAGCCCTCCTAAGAAGCGGCCGACTGCACGTCTCGGACGAGCGTGGGTGGGGCCGCGGTGTCGACGAGGCCGAGCTCGTCCGCCCTGGAGATTGCATCGCTGCGGCTCGAGACCCCGAGCTTCCGGTAGACGGAAATCGCCTGCGTCTTGATCGTGTTGCGCGAGACGAACAGCCGCTCGCCGATCTCGCGGAACGAGAGATGCGTCGAGAGCAGCGGCAGGAGTCGAAGCTCTGCTCCGGTCAGGCCCGAGCTGCTTCCCGTCGCCGTCTGGGGCATCGCGTCGGCTTCGGCCCGAAGCTGCGCAACGTGTTCGCCGAGCACGCCGACCGAAGGTCGGACACGGAGGATCTCTTCGGCCTCGGCGAGGCGTCCTTGCGCGCCGTCCCGGTCTCGCAGCGTTATGTACGCATGCGTTAGCTCGAGGCGAACCTGCAACGCTAGCCAGGGGATTGCATGCGTGAGGCTCGGTGCGAGCCGCTGCGCGATCGTGAGCTGCCTGCGGGCTTCGTCCCACCGTCCACTCCGGAGGAGCGCGCGGGCCGAGGTCGCGATCTCGAGGGCGCTCGTCGCATAGGCATCCAGCTCGCCGTCGTCGATCAGATGGCGCGCCTGGAGAGCCAGGACCTCCGCCTTCCGATCGTCGCTCCCGGCGGCGAGCAGCGAACGCTCGCAAAGCGCCAGGGCGTGGCTCTCCGTCCTGCCTAGCCGTTCGGACGCGTGGGTGGCCTCGGTGAGGATGGCGGCCGCGGCCTCGTCGTCCCCGAGTAGAACGTGAGCCACGCCGTGGACGAGCAGCGCCCACGGGTGCCAAGAGTGGTCGGGCGCGAGGTCTCCCAGAGCCGACTGCGCGTCTGACAGCATTCGCTTCGGCCCGTCCGCGCACATGACGGCGCGCAGCACCGAGATGCAGGCTCGGGTCGAGCGATTGTCCTGGTCTCCTCCCAGGCCTCGCTCTGCCGCCGCCAGCCAACGCTCGGCCTCGTCCGGCCGGCCGCGCAGGGCGTGGACCCGGGATCCCTCGACGGCGACCGCCGGATAGAGCTGCAGCAGGGCGTCGTCGTCGAACCGGTCGAGCCAGGCCTCCACCACGGCGACCCGGCCGCTACAGCAGACGGCCATTGCGATCGAGCTGAGGATTCGCGCGGCGCTGTCCATGTTGCCCGCCGCGTGTGAGTACTCGAGCGTGGATTCCGCGTCGCCCTGGGCTTCGAACCAGTCTGCAGCGCGCTGGTTGAGCACGGGCACGAGCTCCGGCTCCCGTTCTTCGAGCTCGCGCCTCAGGAGGTCGCGCAGGAGGCGGTGGTAGCGGTACGAGCCTCTGTTGCGATCGAGCGGAACGAGGAAGAGGTTCGATGCCTCGATCGAGGCGAGCTCGAGGGCCGACTCCTTGCGTTCCAGGACGGCATCGCAGAGCGGACCGGACATCGTTTCTAGCACCGATGTTCGCCGAAGAAACGCCAACCGGTCCGGCGGGAGTTGCGACAGGTATTCGGAGCGGAAGTAGTCCGCGAAGTAGCGATCGTCCCCCGTGATCACAAGCGGCTCCCGCGGATGACCATCGCTGTTCGCCCCGAATGCAAGCGCGGCGAGGTGCAGGCCGGCGGGCCAGCCCTCCGTGCGCTCGAGGAGGTCGTTGATCTCAGGGTCGGACAATTCGACTCTCGCGGCGCGGAGCAAGATCTCGGCCTCGCGGCGGCTCAACGCGAGCTCGTACGGGCCGATCTCGAGCAACGGTCGACCGGCGCGCAACGCAGCGATCGGCAACCCAGGGAGCACGCGGCCGGAAAGCGCGACCATCGACCCGGCTGGAACCTCCTCGATCAGCGAAGCGACTGCTGAAACGGAGTCGCCTGCGAGCAGGTCTGCACCGTCGAGGACGAGGACGAAGGGGGATTTGCGCAAGGCCACGGCCTCAGCAAGCAGCGGAAGCGCCTTGGCTGTGACCGATTTCCCGTTTGGCCGCATTGCGGAGAGTGCCGGAGGCGCGACCGGCTCGATCCGATCGAGCGCGGCCGAGACGTGCCTGAGCAAGACGGCCGGATCGTTGTCGCGCTCGTCGATCGCAACCCAGGCGAAAGCGCGGGAGTCGCGATTCGCCCATTGGGAGAGCAAACTGGTCTTGCCGTAGCCGGCAGGCGCCGCCACGATCACGAGCGGAAAGGCGCCCGCGGCGCGCAGACGGTTGACGAGCGCGGTGCGAGAGACTGCGTCGGGCGGGACCGAAGGGACCCGGAGCTTCGACTCGACCACATCGAAAGGCACCCCCGACTGGGCAGAGGTTCCGACCAGAACAGCTTTTGCGCCGGCACTGCGCAGGCCGACGCTGAGCGGATCCTCCCGCTCAACGGGGTGGCCCACGCCCACCCGTGGGCGCACGCGGCGGTTCGCGATCAATTTCTCTCCCTTCAGCGGGTGCCTCGTGGGGGGAGGCGTCCGCTTCCACCGGCGAGTATGAAGGATCGGGGCAGCCCGGGTCATGCGGGAGTTCGCTGATTTGCATGCGGATAACGCCGGTCAAAACACCACGGTTCGTGCGTGAGTCGAAGTCAAGCCGACTTCCTTGCCGCATCCCGGTGTGCCTGCCATACTCGAAACGAAAAGTGAACGCAGTGCCCCCGCCGGAAGCGGAGCGGCGCAGGTTTCAGTTTCGCCGCCGCTCTCGATCAATGCTGCGACAGGACGACCTCGGATGAGGGCGATGTCATTGCGTAGGAGTCGTTCTGTCACCAGCCTGTTACCCATCTCCTCACCCTCGACAGCCACACTCGGGAATGGAAAGACGCGCGTTGCTTGGTCAGCGCGCAGTTCTTCGGGCAATCTGGGGAGAGAGGGAGCTTGCTCGACAGTGATCAGGGTTGTTCTCGGCGACGACAGCTTCCTCGCCAGGGAAGGGATCGCGCGGGTTCTGGAGTCTGTTGAAGACGTCGAGCTCGTCGAGACCTGCGTTGACCTCGATGACCTTCGCGCGGCCGTCGAGCGAGACAAGCCCGATGTCGTCCTGACCGACATCCGGATGCCGCCGACGAACACCGACGAAGGCATTCGCTTCGCCCGTGAGTTGCGGTCGACGCATCCAGAGGTCGGGGTCGTCGTTCTCAGCCAGCCCGCCGACCCGTCGTACGCCATGGCGCTGTTCGCCGACGGCTCGGAGCGGCGTGGGTACCTACTCAAAGAGCGCGTGAAAGACCAAGAGGAGCTGGCACGGGCGCTGCGTGAGGTCGTCGCCGGCCGCTCGCTCGTCGATCCACGCATCGTCGACAGGCTCGTCTCCGCTCGCCTCGACAAGGATCCCGGCCTCGACAGGCTGACGCCGCGCGAGCGCCAGATTCTGGCGATGATTGCCGAGGGGCGCAGCAACAACTCAATCGCGGTCACTCTCATGGTCACCAAGCGCGCTGTCGAGCGGCATATCAACGGCATCTTCCTCAAGCTCGACCTAGGCGAGGCCTCGGATGTGAACCGCCGCGTGAAGGCGGCGTTGCTGTACCTGACCGGCGAGGGAAGCTGAGGCAGGTGTCGGAGGCCGCGCTTACGCACGATGCCGGGACGAGGCACTGGGCACAGCGGCTCGGGAACGCGCCGGCTCGCTACGTGGTCGGAGTGGCCTCGCTGGCCGGGTTGTATTACGCGAGCGCCAAGCTGGGCTACCAGCTCGAGTTCGCCGGGCCTGTAGCCGCGATCCTCTGGCTGCCCGTCGGCGTCGGCATCTCCTTCCTGTACTTCGGGGGACTTCGCTACTGGCCGGGAGTTCTGATCGGCGACCTGCTCGCGAACGACTACATGGCGCTTCCAGTCGGGTCCGCCCTCGGCCAGACCTGCGGGAACATGCTCGAGGTGCTCGTCGCGACGGTGCTCCTACGCCGTCTCGTTCGACGCGGATCGCCGCTGGACAGCGTCGGCGGAGTGGGCCGGCTGGTGGTGGCGATCGTGGCGGGAACGGCCGTCAGCGCCAGCGTGGGCTCGCTCGCACTTCTGTTCGGCGACGTGATCACTTGGCACGCGGCGCCGAAGG
>JALYLK010000056.1 GCA_030774275.1 Actinomycetota bacterium | reverse complement strand
CTGCGGAAACCGGCCGGGCAAAAGGCGCTCTGGGCGGCAGGTTTCGCGTGCTTCGCCGTTGCCGCCGGGTGCGAGGCGGCGGCCCAGCGGGCCGGCTGGTCGGAGGGTCTCTTCAAGGCCTATTACGCCTCAGGCGGTGTCCTCACGGTTGCCTTCCTCGGCGCCGGCTCGGCCTGGCTGTTGCTGAAGCAGCGCGGCCGCGACCTCCTGCTCGGCGCACTCCTGGTGGCGATGGTCGCGGCGGTCGTCTCCGTGGCGCTTGCTCCGGTCGACCACGGCGCGCTCGACGCGGTCACCGGTATGCGTCCGCCTGCCAACTCGGCTCTGCAAGGGAACGCATTCCTCTGGGCGATCGTAGTCAACTCCTTCGGGACGATCTTCCTCATCGGGGGCTCCCTGGTCGCGATCCTCCGGCGCCAGCGCATCCGGACGAACGTCTGGATCGGAGCGGGCGCTCTCGTGGTCGGGCTCTCGACCGGGATGTCCCGTGCGGGCGCCTATTCGTTCGTCTACGCCGGCGAGCTGATCGGGATCAGCATGATGTTTTTCGGCTTCCGCTTCGCTGCGGCCCCCTCACCCAAGGCGGCGCCGGCGAAGCCGGCGTCGCCTTACTTGATGCCTGCAGGCTCGGCGACCCAGTCGCGGGTGACGTAGAGCCAGAAGGCCAGCCCCGCGTACTGCTTGTATCGGCTGAAGCGCCGTTGGATCGTCTTGTCGCTTGCCTTGCGGCCGGTGAGCTGTGCGTACTTGGGCCGTGACCACGAGTCGAGGATCAGGTTCGAGTAGCGGCCGAGCAGCGTCAGGATCTGGGCGCTGGCATACGGTCCGACTCCGGGAAGCGCGAGCAAGCGCGCGGTAACTTCGTCGTCCGGGAGCTCGTGATCGAGCAGTTGCTCGAGATCGAGCCGTCCCTCCGAGACGTCCGCGGCGATTGCGCGGAAGTAGGGCCCGCGGTACCCAGAGCGGACGATCTCCTTGTAGAAGCGTTCATCGGCTTCGGCCATCGCCTCCGGCGTCGGGAAAGCGTGGCGCCCGCCGGGGGCCGCGTCGCCAAGGTTCGTCACGAGCGCCGTCACCATGCGACGGGTAGCGGACCACGCGGTGTTTGTAGTGCAGATCGTCTTGATGACGTCCTCGAAAACGGTGGGAGCGCGGATCAGCCGGCCGGCGCCGGCGGCCGCCCAGGCCAAGTCGGGATCCTCGGCCACGAGCTCGTAGAAGTCGGAGAGATCCTCATCGAGTGCGAGCACGTGCCGGGCACCGGCGACAAGCTCTTCCGCCAGTCGCGCAGAGGGGCCGCGGCCGACGACGCTGAGGCGGGCGCGACCGCGCCTGCCCGGGCGGATCTCGATCGTGCGTGCCTTGCCGTTGACGGCAAGTGTCACCTCGAGTGCCGGAACGTCCTCGTCGAGGTGCATCGGCGGCAACTCGACGAAGCCGTGTGAGAACAACGTACGCCTCAGGTCGACGAGCTCGCCGCCGGCTCCCAGCAGCGGGATCTGAGTGCTCCACTCGCTCACGTGTAGGTTCGTCACGTGGCAATCCTCGGCGTCGACGTCGGCGGCACGTTCACGGATGCGGTCCTGCTGACGGACGATAACGAGCTTCGCACGGTCAAGATTCCGACGACATTGCGGCAGGAGGAATCGGTGCTGGCTGCGGCCGCGGCGGTCGGGGCTGCCGGAGTCGACCGGTTCACCCACGGGACGACGGTGGCGACGAATGCGCTGCTGGAGCGCAAAGGAGCCCGTACGGCCTTCGTCGCCACGGCCGGCTTCGAGCATCTGCTTCATCTGAGACGACAGGACCGTGCCGAGCTCTACCGGCTCTGCGCCGAGCATCCGCCTCCGGTCGTGCCCCTCGAGCGCTGCTTCGGAGTGCGTGAGCGCGTCGGGCCGGACGGGGTGATCGTGCCGCTCGAGCTCGATTCGCTGCCGGAGTTCGACGCCGAGGCGGTTGCGGTCTGCCTGCTCTTCTCGTTTCGCGATTCCGCTCACGAGCGCGCGGTCGCGGCCGAGCTGCGCCGGCGCCTGCCGGCTGCGCGGGTCGTCGCCTCCCACGAGGTCTCGCCGGAGTTTCGGGAGTACGAGCGCGCGTCCACGACCGCGATCGACGCGTATCTCGGCCCGATTGTCGCCCGGTATCTCGA
>JALYLK010000055.1 GCA_030774275.1 Actinomycetota bacterium | reverse complement strand
TCTTGATGTTCTTGATCCCTGCGTCGTACGAGGCCTGCAGCTTGGTCAGGGTGACGCCCGCGTAGCCCGTGGCGTGGTCGGCGTTGAACGCCTCCATGCCCGGCACTGCCGCGCGGACGTTCGCCTGCGCCGCCGACTTGTTGGCCCGCGTGCGGAAGCTGAGGTAGGAGGGAATCGCGATTGCGAGCAGGATTCCCAAAATAATGATCACGACCAGAAGCTCGATGAGGGTGAAGCCCTCCTCGCGCCGCACCCGGCCGAGCCGGTGCGAAAGCCTTTCCAACATGCGTGGTCCTCCTTGAGGGGGTTGATTGCGCAGATGGCCTATGCCGGGTTGGCTATCGGCGTCACGACCCCCGGCGACGCATCCCCTGTTCGGGTGAAGCACTGGCCGCCGTGACCGCCCGAGCATCGGCGCTCAAGAAACGCATTGGCCCTGCCGATAGCGAGCCCAGCGGCTATGGCGGAAGCTCTCTATTCGATCGATGCTCTTCTCGAGCGCATGGTGGCGCGCAATGCGTCAGACCTGCACGTCACCGTCGGCACGCCGCCGGCCATGCGCGTGAACGGAGCGCTGGAACGGGACCAGGGCGCTCCCAAGCTCACGCCCGACGACACGCACCAGATGCTCTATCGCATCCTGTCCTCGGAACAGCAGAAGCTGCTCGAGATCAATCGCCACATCGACCTGGCATACTCGATTCCCGGCCTCGCGCGCTTCCGCGTCAATGTCTTCTTCCAGCGCGGCACACTCAGCGCCGCTTTTCGCCTCATCCCGGCTGACATCAAGACGCTCGAGGAGCTCGGCATTCCGAGCGTTCTGCACGCGTTGACCGAGAAGCCTCGTGGACTCGTGTTGATCACGGGCCCGACGGGTTCGGGTAAGTCGACGACGCTGGCTGCGTTGATCGACGAGATCAACCGCAAGCGTGCCGAGCACATCCTCACGATCGAGGACCCGGTCGAGTTCGTGCACCGGCACAAGCGCTGCATCGTCAACCAGCGCGAGATCGGGCCTGACGCGCCGAGCTTCGCCGACGCCCTGCGCGCGGCCCTGCGCGAGGACCCCGACGTGATTCTGCTCGGCGAGATGCGAGATCTCGAGACGATCTCGACCGCAATCACCGCGGCCGAGACGGGACACCTCGTCTTCGGCACGCTGCACACCCAGAGTGCGCCGAGCACGGTCGACCGAATCATCGACGCCTTTCCTGCCGCCCAGCAGGAGCAGGTGCGCGTCCAGCTGGCCGGCACTTTGCAAGGGATCGTCACCCAGGCCTTGCTTCCGACGGCGGCCGGCGACGGCCGGGTCGCAGCGCTCGAGATCCTGTTTCCGGACGACGCGGTCCGCAACCTCATCCGGCAGGGCAAGGTCGAGCAGATCTACTCGATCATGCAGACCGGTACGTCGAAGGGGATGCAGACGATGGAGCAGGCTCTCGCGGAGCTCGTTCAGCGCAGCGTGATCACTCTCGACGACGCGCTCACTCGTTCCAGCCGACCCGAGCAGCTGTTCGGATTGCTCGAGCGGGTCGGCTTCGACGTCTCCTCTCATACCAGCGACCCAGTCGCGGCGCCGGTCGGCTCGCTGAGGGTCGCGGGGGTGTAGGCGATGGTCGACTGGAACAAGGAAGTCAAGCTTTCCGATCTGATCGGTCGCAAGCAGACCGAGCCCGAGGAAGCCGGCTCCGCCACCCCGGAAACGGAGACACCGAGCTTCGCCACGCCGGAGGAACCGAGCCCCGCCACGCCGGAGGCAGCGAGCCCCGCCACGCCGGAGGCAGCGAGCCCCGTCATGCCGGAGGAACCGAGCTCCACGACGCCGGTGACACCGAGCCCCGCCACGCCGGTGACACCGAGTCCGGCGGAAGTCCAGCTTGCCGTTGACCTTGGCACCACGCCTGCCTCGGCGCCGGTGTCCCCGCCTGCCCATTCTCCCGCTGCGCCTCCCACCGACTTGGAACAGTCGGCCGACCTGGGGGCAGCCGCTTGGCCCGAGCTCGACGCTGAGCCTGAAGAGCGCGTGCCCTGGTACAAGCGCGAGATCTCACTCGGACGCAAGTCCGACAAGCCGAAAGCGGAAAAGCCGGCCAAGCAACCGAAGGAGAAAAAAGCCAAGCCCAAGAAAGAGCCGAAGACGGAGCAGCCGCAGGGGGAGAACGTCCCCTTCTACAAGCGCGAGCTCGCGTTCGGCGGCAAGACGAAGAGCGCGAAAGGGTCCCAGAAAGCTTCGCAGTCCGTCAAGCGGATGAAGCGCATCACGGGCCTCAAGATCGGTGGCTCGCAGCTGGCAGCGGCGCAGATTCGCAACAACGGGACGCCCGAGCTCGTCCAGCTTGCTCGACAAGACCTCGAGCCCGGGATCATCGTCGGCGGGGAGCTTCGTGACCCGGAAGCTCTCGCAGAGGCGCTGAAGACATTCTTCAAGGACTTCAAGCTCCCTCGACAGGACGTCCGCCTCGGGATCGCGAACAACCGCATCGGCGTCCGCACGTTCGAGATCGGCGGGATCGACGACGTCAAGCAGCTCGAGAACGCGATCCGCTTCCGCGCGCACGAGGCTCTCCCGATTCCGATTGACGAGGCCGTGATCGATTGGCACGTCCTCAGCGAGCATCCGGACGACCAGGGAGGAATCACCCGTCGCATCCTGCTCGTCGTCGCGTATCGCGATCTCGTCGACCGCTACGTCATCGCCTGCAAGAAGGCGGGAATCAAGCTCGTCGGCATCGACCTGGAAGCCTTCGCGCTCCTGCGTGCGCTGGCCGAGCCGCTGCCGGATGAAGCCGGTCCGTCAAACGCAGCCGTCGTCGTCGTTGCCGTCGGCCACGACCGCTCGACCTTCGCCGTCTCCGACGGGAGGGTCTGCGAGTTCACGCGTGTGCTCGACTGGGGCGGTGCGAGCCTGAACATCGCGATCGCCCGCGAGCTGAACATCGCTCCCTCGGAGGCCGAGCCGATCAAGCGCGCCCTCTCGCTGACCCATGGCGACATCCCTGAAGGGCTGTCCGAGGATGAAGCAAACCGGGCGCGAACTGCCGTGCAGCGCCAGCTGGAGAGCTTCGCGCGGGAGCTCGTCTCCTCGCTTCAGTTCTACCAGAACCAACCCGGTTCCTTGGGCATCGCGGAGCTCGTTCTCACCGGCGGCACCGTGCACCTGCACGGACTGGCGGAGCAGCTGCAGGGCCTGATCGGCGTCAACGTCCGGGTCGGGGACCCGCTCGGACGCGTGACGGTCGGCAAGAAGATCAAGAACGCCGAGCAAGTCGGTTCACTCGCAATCGCGATCGGCCTTGGAATCGAGGACTGACGCATGCGCGCGATCAACCTTCTGCCTCGTGACGAGAAGCGCCGTGCCGGACCTACGCTGCCAACCCCGGTTGCGGTCACGGCGCTGGTCAGCCTGACGGTCGTCACAGTGCTGCTCTGCGGGCTGTTCCTGAGCGCCCACGGGAACGTGTCGGCGCGACAGCTCGAGCTGACTCAGAAGGAGGCCGAGCTGGCTGCAATCCCGGTTCCTGCGCAGAGCCAGCTGCAGCAGCAGGATGCGCTCGTCGCCGACAAGCAGGCTCGAGTCACTGCACTGAATAGCGCCCTGTCCAAGCGGATCGCCTGGGACCGGCTCCTCCGTGAATTTGCGCTTGTCCTTCCTGACGATGTCTGGCTTCTCAGCATGTCTGCCACCGCTCCGACTCTGGCGACCGTAGCGCCTAACACGACCTCGAGCACGAGCTCCTCCAGCTCGACGACTCCGGCGCTCGGGGGCCCGCTGGGCTTCAACATCGAAGGCCACACCTACTCGCACGACGCCGTCGCGCGCTTGCTCAGCCGGCTGTCCGTCATACCCGACCTCGAGCGCGTGCAGCTAGTGACGAGCGAGGAGACGGTGCTTGGCTCGCGAACGGCCATCCACTTCAAGATCGCCGCGAACGTGCGCGCACCAGGAGCAAGCTCGTGACCAAGAAGAAACTGCCCCAGTCCGCGCAGATCGCAATCACGGTCGCGGCGTTCTTGCTCATCGCGATCGTCGGCTACTTCGTGGCGGTCAAGCCTCAGAAGAGCAAGGCGTCAAGCCTCTCCGCCGAGATTGCCGCCAAGGACAGCCAAATCAGCGACGCGCGCGCGCTCCTGGCGAAAGCCAAGGACGCGCAGAAGGTTCGTGTGGCCGATCTCTTCAGGCTGACGAAGGCCATGCCGGATCAGCCCGACGAAGCGGGGATCGTGCTCGAGTTGAACGCAGTCGCGCGCGAGAGCGGGATCACCTTCGACTCGATTACGCCGCAGGGCTCGACCGCGCTGAGCGGATACCAGGTGGTGCCGATCAACGTCGTCTTCGACGGAAATTATTTCCAGCTGACCGACTTTCTCTTCAGGCTCCGCAGCCTCGTCGACGTTCGCCGAGGCGCACTGGCTGCAGACGGCCGGCTCTTCACGGTCGACACGATTCAGTTCGACGAGAGCCCATTGAACTTTCCTCAGATCCGCGCCTCGCTGGTGCTCGACGCGTTCATTTACGGCAGCAGCTCCACGGTGAGCGCACCGCCGCAGACGTCTGTGCCGGCGACGACGCCGGGGACGACTACCGGTCCCGCCACCACCACGACGTCCTCCACCACGACGACTGCTCCCACGACAACGACGCCGTCTTCAGCCGCCGGGAGCACGCCAGGAGCTACGAACTGATGGCTAAGAAGAAGCACGATCCGAAGGCCAAGGCCAAGCGCCAGAAGGTGATTGCCGCAGTCGGGGGTGTCCTGCTGCTCGGAGTGCTCGCGATCCAGGTTCCGCGAACGCTGAAGATGATGAATCCGCAGGGTCAGAGCGCGCAGTCAAGCTCGCCGTCGACCACCGCCTCGACGACTTCGGGAACGCCGGCCCTTGCACCGCCGTCACTCGACGGCTCGACCGGTGCTCCGAGTACCTCTGGAGCGTCCTCGGCTTCAGCTGCGGTGACGACCGCAGACGGAATCTCCGATCCCGCCGGCCCGCTGCCGCCGGATGCCGGTCAGCTCGTCTCGTTCAGCCAGTTCAAGAGCAAGGATCCGTTCAAGCAGCAGATTTCGACCGCCTGCGGAGCCACGTCGAGCCAAACGCCGGGCGTCGTGTGTGCCTCCGGTTCGAGCGGTAGCCCGACGACGGCCAAGTCCGGCACCGCAAAAATGACGTCAGGACTTACGAGCCCGGCCAAGCCCGCGAAGAAACTCAGTTTTGCCAAGGCGACGACCGCGACGGTTTCGGTCAACGGTGTCAAGAGCACCGTCTCGGTAGGCAAGTCGTTCCCGGCGGCTGCGCCCGTGTTCTCGCTCGTCTCGTTGGCCGGAGGCTCGGCCAAGATCGGAATCGCCGGCGGTTCCTACGAGAGCGGCGCCGCGACGGTCACGCTGACGAAGGGCAAGACCGTCACGCTGTTGAACACAGCCGACGGGACCCGTTACGTGTTGCGGCTCGTCGCGGCGGCGTAGCGCCGGCGGACTCCTCCGTAGGCGCCGCGGATTTCGTCACATTCGTGTCCGCGCTTCGTCACCGTGTCCCGACACCTACGTCCCGCGCTGAGGCTACGAACGCGCGATGTCGTGCCCGCAGTTGCCCCTCGCGGCGACGTGGTAAGTCCCGCCCAACACTTCTTGTCTCGGGGCTCGCCCCATGTCGAAACGGTAAGAGACCGCCGGCCGCGGCTCGACCCGGCGACGCAGTTTCTCTTCACAGGCGTGTGGCTTTCGCCACCGTGTGCGACCGGTTCCGAACACCGTGCCCGTCTCTAGGCTGGGAGCCCTCGGTCACCGAAACACGGATGGCTCGACGCGACACTGGGCCGCGGACGTGGCGCCGAAAGCGCCTACGTAGTCGGGCAGCCCGCCGCGTACGGGAGGGCGGTGGAGCAGTCGAAGGTGGATATCGAGCGCGCGAGAACCTTGCTCGTGTTCTGACCATCGCGAACCACGACTGTCACCTTCCGGACAAGACGGCTTGCGCCCGGCGGATGTACGTCGACGATGTAGCTGTCGACCCGATAGGAGTGGTGATCGGGGCCGGTCGTGGTTTGGCTCGCATTGCACTGAGCCGGGAGCGGCGTGGTGCACGTGGTCGTCACCTGCGAAGCCGAGTACGCCGAATCCGACGTGTACGGCGTCGTTGCCGGAATCGACGTCGAGTCGAGCGCGATCGCGCCGTACGTCAACGACCGGTAGAGCTCCATCTGCTTGTCAGCGAGCACCGACGCGTTGGAAATCATCCCCGAACGTCTCAAGGTGACGATGCCGGAGTTGAAGGCCGCCACTACGACGAGGATCCCGATATTCAGGATCGTCATCGCCATGAGCAGCTCGATCAGGCCGAAACCGGCCTCCTGCCGCAGGCGCTTGTACACGTTTAGACCTATCGGCACGCGATCGGGTGCTCAAGAGCCCCCTTTTTGCTGCCGATAGGCCTTCTGTGGCGGCCTTCGCGTACAGCGCGATCAATATCGACGGCATCGAGCACGCCGGCGAGCTCCATGCGCCGAACACAGAGGCGGCCCGGGAGCAACTCCGCGTACGCGGGTTGCTCGCCAATGCGCTCGAAGAGCTGCCCGCCAGCGGCGAGGAGGGCGCGCGCACGGCGTTCAAGAAGATCAAGTCGAAGACGCTGCAGATCTTCTCGCGTCAGTTCGCGACGATGATCGAGGCGGGCCTGAGTGTCGTCGGGTCGCTCGTGATCCTCGAGCAGCAGACGGAGGACGCGTACTTCTCCTCGGTCGTCCGCGAGATACGAGCCGACGTGGAGGGCGGCTTGCTTCTGTCACAGGCGATGGCCCGCCATCCGAAGATCTTCGACCGCCTGTACGTCTCGATGGTCGAGGCGGGCGAGGCGGCGGGAATTCTCGACACGGTGCTCGACCGAGTCGCGTACCAGATCGAAAAGGCGACGCAGCTCAAGCGGCGCGTGAAGGGCGCGATGATGTATCCGACGATGGTCCTGATCTTCGCGACCCTCGTCCTGGTCGGACTGCTGATGTTCCTGGTGCCGGTCTTCGTCAAGATTTTCGCGCAACTGAACGGCCAACTGCCGACGCTGACGCAGTACGTCGTCACCGCCTCGGACTTCCTGCGGAACTACTGGTTCATCCTCTTCCCCGCGGTGATCGCGGCCTTCTTCGCGATCAAGCGGTTCAAGAAGAGCGAGCAGGGCCGGCAGATTTGGGATCGGATCAAGCTCAGGATCCCGATGCGGATCGGCGACGTCGTGCTGAAGGTGACGATGGCACGCTTCTCGCGGACGCTGTCGACACTCGTTGCCGCCGGCGTCGACATCATCAAGGCGCTCGAGATCACCGGCCAAACGGCCGGGAACTGGGTGATCGAGAGTGCGCTCGCGGACGTTCGGGCCAAAGTCCACCAGGGCGTGCCGATCGCGCAGCCATTGATCGACAACGAGATCTTTCCGCCCATGGTCAGCCAGATGGTCAAGATCGGCGAGGAGACCGGAGAGCTCGAGAAGATGCTCTCCAAGATTGCGGACTTCTACGAGGACGAAGTCGACGCGGCAGTCCAGACGCTGACTTCGATCATCGAGCCCGTGATGATGATCCTCGTCGGAATGATGGTCGGCGTCATCGTCATCTCGATGTACCTGCCGATGTTCAAAATGCTCAGCCTCGTCAAGTAGGACGGACGCAGCGTCTTCAAGGGCTGAGCCTCTCGACCTTCCAGCCCTCGCGCGCGCGCGTGTAACGGATGCGGTCGTGGAGCCGGTTCTCACGATGCTCCCAGAACTCGATCGCTTCCGGGCGTAGCCGGTAGCCGCCCCAGTGCGGCGGGAGCGGAACATCGCGATCCTCGTACTCGCGCTCGAGCTCGGCGTAGCGGCGCTCGAGCTCCTCGCGGCTCCCCAGGGGCCGGCTCTGCCGGGACGCCCACGCTGCGAGCTGGCTGCCGCGCGGCCGCGTTACGAAGTACTCCGCCGACTCGGCCTCCGAGACCCGCTCCACCGAGCCTTCGACCCGCACCTGACGCCCGAGCGGTCGCCAGTAGAAGACCAATGCCGCACTCGGGTTCTGCCCGAGCTCCTCGCTCTTGCGGCTGCCGTAGCCGGTGTAGAAGACGAAGCCGTCCTCGCCGGCGCCTTTCAGCAGGACCATTCGCGCCGACGGAGCACCTTCGGCGTCGGCCGTCGCAAGGGTCATTGCCTCCGGCACCTCGACGCCTGCGCGTTTCGCTTCGGCGAACCAGTGCTCGAACTGCTCCAGCGGATCCTGACTCAGCGCCTCCATGCCGATTCGAGCAGCTCGCGCACCTCCTCGACACCCGTTTGCCAGATGCGAAGCATTTCCTCGTCGGAACGTTGATAGAGGCCGCCAAAGCTCCCGTCGCCGATCACGTCCCGCAGCTGCTCGGGGCCGGCGGCGAGATACGCGGCTTCGTCCAGCATCGGCTTGCGCTCCTGGGGCGCCTCCACGCCGGGCAGCCGTGTCCAGGGAAAGTTCTCGCCCCAGTTCGCGTGCGAATACTCGGGGTCGATCGCCGTGGCGACCTCGCGCACCTTCGATCCCACCCACCAGGAGTGAAAGATGGCCTGCGCGTCGGGATGCTCGGCCGTCCACTCGCGAGCCAGCGACCCAGCCGGCGTGTTGCCGCCGTGCGCGTTGACGATCAGGACGCGCCGAAAGCCCTGCCCGTAGAGGGAATCGATCAGATCGCGGAGCAGCGCCGCGTACGTCGCGAGCCTGAGCGTCGGGCTCCCGGGATACGCCGAGGCAAACGTCGGCGTCAGGCCGTAGGGGAGCACCGGCAGGACAGGAACCCCGAGCGGCTCGGCCGCCTCGACAGAGACGCGCTCGGCGAGGATGTTGTCCGTTTCCAGGGATAGGTATGCGTGCTGCTCCGTCGACCCGAGCGGAAGCACGATGCGGTCGTCTCGC